>NZ_LSKG01000058.1:0-39376 GCF_001557005.1 Sphingomonas sp. CCH15-F11
CACCTGGACCGCACCGCCGATCGCGCGCCTGCCGGCCCGCGCCGGATCGCGGCTTGCGCGGGGATCGTCGCGGCGGGGCTGATGATTCCGGGCGGCGATGCCCGCCGCGCGCTCGACGAAGCGGGACTGGCGCGCGCGATCGCCGCATCGGTCGGCAGCGACGGCGGGGTGACGGGCCGGTCGCCGCTGGGGCTGATCGACGCGATCATGGTGCTGACCATGCTGCGCGCGACCTATGCCGCGCGGCGGATCGATCCGCCCGAACTGATCGACGCGACGCTGGCGCGGATGGTCGGCGCGTTGCAGGGGCTCACGCTGGGCGACGGTGCGCTGTCGAGCTGGCAGGGCGGCAACCCGGTGGCGGCCGATCAGGTCGCCGCAATTGTCGAGGCGACCGGCGTGCGCACCCGGCCGCTGCGCCAGGCGCGCGACTGGGGCTATCATCGCCTCGCCGCCGGTCAGACGGTGCTGGTGATCGACGCCGCCCCGCCGCCCGTCGCGCGGCTGGTCGAGGGCGGATGCGCGTCGACGCTGGCGTTCGAGCTTTCCGACGGCACGCGCCGGCTGGTGGTCAATTGCGGGGGCGCGCGGTCGGTCCATGCGTCGGTGCCCGCCAGCCTGACCGAAGGGCTGCGCACCACGGCGGCGCATTCGACGCTGATCGTCGACGACAGTAATTCGACCGCGATCCACGGCGACGGCACGCTGGGGCGCGGGGTCGCTTCGGTCGAGCTGAGCCGTCAGGACGGGGGCGGCACCGCCCGGCTCGACGCCAGCCATGACGGCTATGTCCGGCGTTACGGCCTGATCCATCGCCGCCAGCTGCTGCTGTCCGCCGACGGGCGCGACCTGCGCGGCGAGGACCTGTTGATCCCGTCGGGCAAGAAGCGCCAGCGCGGCGACATCCCCTTCGCGATTCGCTTTCACCTGGCGCCGGGGATCGAGGTGTCGCCGACGACCGACAATCAGGCCGCGTTCCTGCGCCTGCCCGGCGGGGCGGTGTGGCAGTTCCGCTGTCGCGAGGCGACGCTGGCGGTCGACGACAGCCTGTGGGTCGACGGAGCGGGTCGCCCGCATGCGACGCGCCAGATCGTGCTGTCGGGCCAGTCGCCGCCGGGCGGCGCCAGCGTCACTTGGCTGTTCCACCGCGCCAAATAGGCTTGCCCCGCGCCTCCGCTTGGCCGATGGGCACGCGCATGACCGACATCCCCCTTCGCCGCGCGCTGCTTTCGGTATCCGACAAGACGGGCATCGTCGAACTCGCGCAGTCCCTCGCCCGCCACGGTGTCGAGCTGGTGTCGACCGGCGGCACCGCCACCGCGCTGCGTGATGTGGGCCTGGCAGTGCGCGACATCGCCGACCTGACCGGCTTTCCCGAGATGATGGACGGGCGGGTCAAGACGCTTCACCCGATGGTGCATGGCGGCTTGCTGGCGGTGCGCGACGATGCGGACCACGCCGCCGCGATGGCCGCGCATGGGATCGGCGCGATCGACCTGGTCGTCGTCAACCTCTACCCCTTTGCCCGGACGGTGGCGCGCGGCGCCGACCGCGCGACGATCATCGAGAATATCGACATCGGCGGGCCGAGCATGGTGCGATCGGCCGCAAAGAACCACGCCTATGTCGCGATCGTCACCGATCCGGCCGATTATCCCGCGCTGGTCGCCGAGCTGGACGAGACCGGCGGTGCGACGCGGATCGATACGCGCCGCAAGCTCGCGGCCAAGGCCTATGCCGCCACTGCCGCCTATGACAGCGCGATCGCGCAATGGTTCGCCTTCGCCGACCAGGGCGAGATGTTTCCGGCGACCCTGCCGCTGGCGTTCACGCGCGGCGACACGCTGCGCTATGGCGAAAATCCGCATCAGTCGGCCGCGCTCTATCTGCCCCAGGGGCCGGCGGCGCGCGGGATCGCCCAGGCCGAGCAGCTGCAGGGCAAGGAACTGAGCTACAACAACTATAACGACGCCGACGCCGCGCTCGAGCTGGTCAGCGAGTTTCGCGACGGCCCGCCGACGGTGGTGATCGTCAAGCACGCCAATCCGTGCGGCGTCGCCAGCGCCGACACGCTGATCGACGCCTATCGCGCCGCGCTGGCGTGCGACAGCGTGTCGGCGTTCGGCGGGATCATCGCGGCCAACCGCACGCTCGACGGTGAGACGGCGGCAGCGATCGCGGACATCTTCACCGAAGTGGTCGCCGCGCCCGATGCGACCGATGACGCGCGCGCGATCTTTGCCGCGAAGAAGAATCTGCGCCTGCTGCTGACCGGCGACCTGCCCGATCCGGCGCGCGGCGGGTTGATGGTCAAGTCGATCGCGGGCGGGTTGCTCGTCCAGTCGCGCGACAATGGCCGGGTGGCGGACGATGCGCTGCGCGTCGTCACGCGCCGCCAGCCGACGGCGCAGGAGCTGGCCGATTGCCGCTTTGCCTGGACGGTCGCCAAGCATGTGAAGTCGAACGCGATCGTCTATGCCCGCGACGGCGCAACGGCGGGCATCGGTGCGGGGCAGATGAACCGGCTGGAGTCGGCACGGATCGCCGCGTGGAAGGCACGCGACGCGGCGGAGAAGGCGGGATGGGCGCAACCGCGCACGATCGGATCCGCGGTGGCGTCGGATGCCTTCTTCCCCTTTGCCGACGGGCTGCTGGCCGCGGTCGAGGCGGGCGCGACGGCGGTGATCCAGCCGGGCGGGTCGATCCGCGATGCCGAGGTGATCGCCGCCGCCGATGAGGCCGGGCTGGCGATGATCTTCACCGGGATGCGCCACTTCCGCCATTGAGCGGCCGGCGGCCAATGCGGCAGCGATCAGCCGTTCAGCGCGTTGGTGATCGTCGTGAAAATGCCCGCAAGGCTGAGACCGAGGGCATTGAACGCGGCGATCAGCGCGACCGAGATAAGGGCTGCGAGCAGGCCATATTCGATGGCGGTCGCGGCACGTTCGTCCTGCCATAGCGTGCGGGGCATTGCGTCGGCTCCTGTGCGGATGGCGCTCCGCACATATGCCGCAATTCTTACCCGACGGTAACCGCTTACGCTGCTTCGGCCGCGTCCTCGCTCGCTGGAATCTCGGGCGCGCCGGGCAGCTTGCGGAACAGCGTGCGGTCCTGCGGCCCGAAGCCCCAGCGCCACAGGACGTACAGGTAGCTGAGCAGGATCCCCGGGATGCCGATTGCCAGCTCGGCCCATTCGGGCAGCTGGGTCGTCACGACCCAGCCGACCACGCCCGCCGCCGCCACCGCCCAGGCGAACGACCAGCGCAGCGACGATACCGGCGCGTCGAGCAGGCGGGCGAGCAGCCGCGTCTTGAGCAGCGAGCCGAGCGCCAGCGACACGGTGAGCGCGACCGCGGGCGCGGCAGCCGCCCATCCTTCCGGTAGGCCCAGGGTGCGCGCGGCGATGACCAGCGCGAAGCTGAGCCCGATCTGCAACGACAGGACGGTGATCGACAGGATCAGGTTGCGGTGCCGCGCGACATAGACCAGCCCGGCCTCCGCCACGGCCCCCGGTGCGGCGAGCACTTCGGCGGCGAGCAGGAAGATGAGCGCGCCCGCCCCAGCGACGAAGGCGGGACCGACCACGCCCATGACGCCTTCGGCCGGCAGCCCGCCGATCAGCGCCAGACCGGCCTGTGCGGCGATGATCCAGAAGCCGACCTGGCGGATCTGGCGGGCGACCGCGGCCCGGTCGCCGCGCGCGAGCGCCTGGGTGATGACGGGCCCGAGCACGGGATCGAAACTGGTCTTCAGCTTCTGCGGCAGCGACGCGACCTGCTGGGCCATGTAATAGATGCCGACGACATTGGGGGCGAAGAACAGGCCCAGGATGAAGCGGTCGACGTTGCGCGTGCCCCATTCGATCGCGTCCGCGCCGGCCAGCGGCGCGTTGCGGCGGGCGAGCGCGAACATCTCGGGCAGATGCGGCGACCAGCCGTGCGGCAGGCCATAGCTGCGCACGAACGGCACCAACGAGGCCGCGAGCGCGGCGAGCATCGACAGGACATAGGCGATGATCAGCCCGTCGCGCGACGAAATGTAGGACAGCGCAAAGGCCGCGATGCTGATCGTCCATGGCTCGATCACCGCACGCGCGGTCACCGCCGCCCGGATATTGTGGCGATAGGCGAGCGCGGCGAGCGCGATGTCCGACCAGGCGATGGCGAGCACGACCAGCGGCAGCAGCCGTTCAAACCCGATGACCTGGCTGTTGGGATACATCGCCTGGGGAAAGGCGAACAGGACGGCGCTGGCGACCAGCGATGCGATGGCAGCGACCAGCATCGCGTCCCACACGACGTGCGCGTGCGGGCGGTCGGTGTGCGCCAGCGCCTGGGCCAGCCCGCGCTTGAGCCCGATCGTCGCGACGAGCGCGGCGAATTCGACCACCAGGATGGCAACCGCGAACCGGCCGACAATCTCCGCGCCGTAAATCCGCCCGGCGATGAACAGGAAGGGGATCCGCGCCGCCAGCCGCAGCCCGAAACCGAGGATATTGGTCCGCCCGCCCCTGGCCAGCGCGGCCATTTCGTCGGGCGCGGTCATGCTTCGACCTCGCGCTGGCGGTCGAGCCGGCGCATCACCGGGGTGACGGTCGTACCGTGCAGCAGGATCGAGATCAGGATCACAAGCGCGATCGCACCCCATAATCGCGTCGGCTGGTCGAACTGGCCATGATTGATGCCGTAGGCGAAATAAAACACCGAACCCAGCCCGCGAATGCCGAAAAACGCGATCGCGCCCCGCTCCAGCGGTGAGCGACGCAGCCCGGCCAGGGAGATCCAGCCGACCAGCGGGCGGACGAGGAACACCGCGATCAGCGCGAAGACGACATCGCTCCAGCGCACCAGCGCCAGCAGCCCGCCCGCGCTGAGCATGCCGCCGAACATCACGAGCATCACCATCATCAGCAACCGTTCGGTTTCGTCGGCAAAGTCGTGCAACCGGTCGTTGAACACGTCGGTGGCGGCGGCGCGGTTGAGCATCAGTCCCGCGATGAACACGGCCAGAAAACCATAGCCATGTGCCAATTCGGTCAGCGCATAGATGACGAGCGTCGCCCCCAGTGCGACGAAGCCGTCGCCGGTTCGCGACAGCCGCGTCTCGCCGGGCAGGCGATAGACGATCCAGCCGAGCAGCCAGCCGCCGGCCACCCCCGCAATCGCGCCGACGGCAAGCCGGAACACGACGTCGTCCAGCACCCACCATCCCATCGTCGCCCAGGTCCAGCCGCCTGCCGCCGCCGCAATGGCGAGATGGACGAAGGGAAAGGCGAGGGCGTCGTTCAGCCCGGCTTCCGAGGTCAGCGTGAAGCGTGCCTCGTCATCGCTGTCCGATCCCGGCTTTTCGATCTGGACGTCGGATGCCAGCACCGGATCCGTCGGCGCGAGCGACGCGGCGAGCAGCAGCGCGGTCGACAGTCCGACGCCGAGCAGCCCGGCACCCAGCAGCGTCAGCGCCACGATGGTGAGCGGCATGGCGATCCCCAGCATCCGCCAGCATGGCCGCCAGCCCCGCCAGCTCAACGGTCGCGCGATCTTCAGCCCCGCCCCCATCAGCGACACGAGGACGATCAGCTCGGCGGCCTTCTCGACCATGAACGGCGTCTCGATCGGATGGATCGCAAAGGGCTGAAACCGCGGGATCGAAAACAGGCCCGCGCCGATGCCGACGCACACGATCGGCAGCGACAGCGGCCATTCCTTCAGGACCAGCGGCAGCCATGCGACCAGCAGGATCAGCAGGCCGAGGCCGAGCAGGACCGGGATGTACAGCTCGACGATCGCCGGCGGCGCTGCAATCAATGCGCGGCGCCCCAGCTTGGCCCGACCCCGATCTCGACGCCGAGCGGGACGGTGAGCCTGACTGCGGGTTCGGCGGCGGTCGCCATCACGTGCTCGATCACGGGCCTGGCCGCGTCGACGTCGCCCTCGGGCAGCTCGAACACCAGTTCGTCGTGGACCTGCATCAGCATGCGAACCCGGGGCAGGCCGGCCTGTTCCAGCGCGGGGCCCATGCGCGCCATCGCGCGCTTGATGATGTCGGCGCTCGTACCCTGGATGGGCGCGTTGATCGCGGCGCGTTCGGATCCGGCGCGCTCGTTCTGATTGGGGGACTTGAGGCGCGGGAAGTGCGTCTTCCGCCCGAACAGCGTCTCGGTATAGCCGCGTTCCTTTGCCGTCATCAGCGTGTCGGCGATGTAGCGGTTGATGCCGGGGAAGCGATCGAAATAGCGGTCGATCATCGCCTGTGCCTCATCGGGCGTCACGTCGAGCCGCCCCGCCAGCCCCCAGCGCGAAATGCCGTAGAGGATCGCAAAGTTGATCGTCTTCGCCCGCCCGCGCGTGTCGCGATTGACCTCGCCGAACAGCTCCATCGCGGTCATGTTGTGGATGTCGTCGCCGTTGGCGAACGCGTCGCGCAGCGCCGGCACGTCGGCGATGTGCGCGGCGAGGCGCAGCTCGATCTGCGAATAGTCGGCGGCCAGGATGACATGGCCCGGCTCCGCCACGAACGCGTCGCGGATCTGGCGGCCGACCTCGGTGCGGATCGGGATGTTCTGAAGGTTGGGGTCGGTCGACGAGAGGCGCCCGGTCTGCGCCCCGGTCAGGCTGTAGCTGGTATGGACGCGGCCGGTGTGCGGGTTGATCTGGGCCTGGAGCGCGTCGGTATAGGTCGACTTCAATTTGCTGAGCTGGCGCCAGTCGAGCACCTTGAGCACCATGTCGCGGCCGGGCGAGTCCTTGTCAGCGGCAATCCGCTCCAGTTCGTTGACGTCGGTCGAATAGACGCCCGACTTGCCCTTGCGGCCGCCCTTGATCCCCATCTTGTCGAACAGCACGTCGCCCAGTTGCTTTGGGCTGCCGATCGCGAATTTGAACCCGGCGAGCGCGTGGATATCCTCCTCCAGCCGCGCGATCTGCTGGCTGAATTCGGATGAAAGCTGGGCGAGCCGCCCGGCATCGACCTTGACGCCCGCCATTTCCATCCCGGCGATGACGCGGACCAGCGGGCGATCGACCAGCTCATAGATCCGCGTTCCGCCTTCATAGGCGAGCCGCGGCTTGAACCGCCGCCAGAAGCGCAGCGTCACGTCCGCATCCTCGGCCGCGTAGCGGGTTGCGGCATGCAGATCGATTTCGCCGAAATGCTTCTGGTTCTTGCCGGTACCGACCACGTCCTTGAACGCGAGGCAGCTGTGCGACAGGTGCGTGGCGGCGAGCTCGTCCATGCCGTGCCCGTGCCGCCCGGCATCGAGGTCGAACGACATGACGATCGTGTCGTCATACGGCGCGACATCGATGCCGCAGCGCCGCAGGACGATCAGGTCGTATTTGAGGTTGTGGCCGATCTTGAGCACCGCCGGGTCCTCGAGCAGCGGCTTGAGCTTCGCCAGCGCGACCGCGCGCTCGATCTGTTGCGGGCGCTCGCTGAACATGTCGTGCCCGACATGGCCGACCGGGATGTAGCAGGCCCGGTTGGGGGCGAGCGCCATGGAAATGCCGACCAGATCGGCCGACATCGCATCGAGCCCGGTGGTCTCGGTATCGATCGCGACCCAGCCCTGGTGCCGGGCCGCGTCGATCCAGCGGTCGAGCGCGGCGTCGTCGACTACGGTTTCATAGGCGTCGTGATCGCACGCCGGATCGGCGGCCTGCTCGGCCGCGACCGGCGGCGGCGTGCTGCCGGTGTCGACCGGGTCCGCCACCGTCGCAAGCTTGGCCAGCAGCGACTTGAAGCCGTGATGCTCCAGGAACGCGCGCAGCGGCGGTTCGGGAATGCCATCGAGCGTCATCTCCTCGAGCGGGTGCGGCAGCGGCACGTCATCGGCGAGGGTGACCAGACGGCGCGACAGCCGCGCCATGTCGGCATGCTCGATCAGATTGTCGCGCAGCTTGCCCGGTTTCATGTTCGGCGCGGCGGCGAGCACGGCCTCGACATCGCCATGCTCGAGGATCAGCTTGGCGGCCGTCTTGGGGCCGACGCCGGGGACGCCGGGGACGTTGTCGACGCTGTCCCCCATCAGCGCCAGCACCTCGCCCAGCTTCTCGGGGCCGACGCCGAACTTCTCGACCACCGCCTCGGGCCCCATGCGGCGGTCCTTCATCGTGTCGAGCATGTCGATGCCGGGTTCGGTCAGCAACTGCATCAGGTCCTTGTCGGAACTGACGATGGTGACGTGCCAGCCCTGGGCCAGCGCCGCCTTCGCATAGCTCGCGATCAGGTCGTCGGCTTCCCACCCCAGCTCCTCGATGCAGGGCAGGCTGAACGCGCGCGTCGCATCGCGGATCATCGGGAACTGCGGCACCAGATCCTCGGGCGCAGGGGGGCGATGCGCCTTGTACTGATCGTACAGGTCGTTGCGGAACGTGTGTTCGGACTTGTCGAGGATGACCGCCAGATGGGTTGGGCCGTCGGCTTCGTGCAGCTCCTTCGCGAGCTTCCACAGCATCGTGGTATAGCCATAGACCGCGCCCGCCGGCTCGCCATGGCGATTGGTCAGCCGGGGCAGCACGTGATAGGCACGGAAGATGAAGCTCGAGCCGTCGACGAGGTAGAGATGGTTGGGCATGGCCGCGGCTTAGCAGGGCGCCGCGCGGGGGGCGAGACGGTTGTGCCGGTTGCGGGCGGTGTTGTCGAAGCGGCCGATGTCGATGCCATTTCCCCAGCGTTCTCGTCACCCCGGACTTGATCCGGGGTCCCGCTGTTTCTTGCGCCCGAAAAGGCAGCGAGACCCCGGATCAAGTCCGGGGTGACGGTGGCTTTCCCAGGCTGACGGTGTCTTTCCCGTTGCCGAGGCGGCTAACGGGCCCGCCCCGTGAGGTCCGCCAAATTCGGCGTCAGCCGACGGTCACGCCCTTCCAGAAGGCGATGCGGCCGGTGATCTCCCTCGCCGCATCCTTGGGCTCGGGATAGTACCAGGCCGCATCGACATTCTCCGCGCCGTCGACGACGAGCGTGTAGTAATGTGCGGTGCCCTTCCACGGGCAGACGCTGGTGGTGGCGCTCGGCTTGAGCTGCACCGCCTCGGTCATGCTGTCGGCGGGGAAATAATGGTTGCGCTCGACGACGACCGTGTCGTCGCTGCGTGCGATCACGTGACCGTTCCAGCGTGCCTCGACCATGTTACGCGTCTCCCGGGGTTCGACCCGTCACAGATGGGAAAGCGGTGGCGACCGCACAAGCCCGCGCCGCCGCCCGCCCGCCCGGATCGCAAGAAGCTGGAAATGCGCGGTAGGCGGAGTCAGAACAGGCCGGGCGTCTCGCGCTGCGCAGCGGTCGGGCGGGTCGGGCTGAACAGCCGCCGGGCGGTCGTGCTGCGCGCGGCCTGCGGGCCCTGGGTTCCGACGGCGATCCGGGTGCAGCTGCGTCCCGCGAGAAAGTCGAGCGCCGTGCGCACCGATGCCTCGCGCGGGTCGCCGAGCGGGAAGCTGATATCGTCCGATGCCTGGCAGCTCGATTCCATCACCGACGCGAGACCGTTGTAGTAGCCGCCCTGGCCGTCGGCATTCTGGCTCGCAAAGGCGACGACGCGCAGCCGGTCGTCGCACGCCGGCCGGTCGAGCGCGATCTGGCCGACCGGCTTGCCATAGGTGTTGGTGCCGATCAGCGCGGAATTGGCGCGCAGATAGGGCAGGGTCGAGTTGATGACCAGCTCGCTGGCCGACGCGGTGCCGCCGCTGCCGATGAACGCAATGCGCATCGGCGCGACCGACTGGGGCTGCGCACGATAATAGCGGGTTTCGTTCTGGGCCGATTTGGACGGGCGGAACGCGGTGATCGACTGGATATTCGACGCGGTCCGCGCCCCGCCGAGCAGGTCGCTCAGCAGCTCTGCCGTCGAGACGAGGCCGCCGCCATTATAGCGGAAATCGATCACGAGGTTTGTCACGCCCGCGTCGCGGAACTGCTGGAAGGCGTTGCGCAGCGCCTGATCCGCGGTCGAGATGAAGGTGCGCAGGTTGAGATAGCCGACCCGCCGGCCGCCATCGTCGAGGATGCGGGCGCCATAGCGCGACGACACCGGGGTCAAATCGAAAATGCGCTTGGTAATGCTGACCTCGCGCGTGCCGGTGGCATCCTGGACGCGCAGCACGCGGACAGTGCCCTCGGTCGCCGGGCCGAGCGCCGTACCGAGCCCCGCCTCGCCCTCACTGGCCAGGATGGCGGCGACGCTGCGGACATTCGCGCTCGTCGTGCCGACGCCGACGATCTCCGCACCGCGATCGACGCCGGCCGCGAGCGCGGGCCCGCCCTCGAACGCCTCGATCACGAACAGGCGGTCGCCCGAGAACCCGAAACGCACGCCGAAACCGGCGGTGGCACCCGACGCGTAATAGGCGCTCTCCTCGGCGATCGAGGTCAGATAGGTGAAATAACGGTCGCGGTTCAGCGTGCGGGCGTTGGCGGTCAGCGCGTCGATATACGCATCGACGGTGGCATAGGCGGCGGGGTTCAGTCCCGTCGCGAGGAGGTCGGGGAAAAGATACCATTCGTTGATTTGCGCCGCGACCCAGTCCTGGCGTTCGCGCACCGAGCATCCGGCGGTCGTCGCCGTCGGGGTGGGCGCGGGTGTCGGCGAGGGTGCGGGTGCGGGTGCGGCCGAGGTCGGCGGCGCAGTCACCGTTCCGCTCGTCCGGCTGCCGCCGCCACCGCCGCCGCCGCATGCCCCAAGCAGGGCCAGCAAACTCAACCCTACGCCCAGACGTCCCGCACGCACGCGCACTCTCCCACCGCTCGCGCGGCCATGCATAACGCGGGCATTGGTGAACGCCAGCTGGATTTTGGTCCACATCCGCGCGACATGCGTGCGTCCCGCCGCGATACAGCCCGGCCGCTCCACGACCGAATTGGCTGTTTCGCGCCCTGCGAAAATGACGGATGGTGCGAATGCGGGCGGTCGGGTTCACTCCCTTTTCCCGGACGCCCGCCTCCGCACGCCGCGGCATGTTGCCAGCCGCGCGGGCCTTCGCGTCGGCACCGGACCGGGAAAGCTGCCCGCCAGGGGGGAAGGCGGCGCGACGAGGCCCAGGGACGGTGCCGATCCGCGCGGATCAGCGCGGCCGGGCGGTCAGGATATAGTTCAGCCGCTCATCGTCGCCGATGCGAAAGCCCGCAGTCGGCGACCAGCCGATGCCGCGCCGCTCGCCGATCGCGAGCCCTTCCACCTCCAGGAGCGCGACCAGCTCGTCGGGGGTGAGGAACTTGTCCCAGTCATGCGTGCCGCGCGGGATCGCGCCCAGCCCCTCGGCGACGCCGACCATGGCGAGCCGCGACAGCGCGGTACGGTTGGGGGTCGAGAGGATGAGCAGCCCATCGGGCGCGAGCGCTGCCGCAAGCCCGGCGACGAACGCCGCCGGATCGGTCACATGCTCGATCACCTCAAGCGCGGTGACGAGATCGAAGCGGGCACCCGCGACCTGTTCGATCCCGCCGGCGCGATAGTCGATCGCCAGACCCGATGCCTCGGCATGCGCGAGCGCCGCACCGATATTCTCCGGCGCGGCGTCGATGGCGGTGACGGTCGCCCCCATGCGGGCGAGCGGCTCGGCGAGCAGTCCCGCGCCACAGCCGACGTCGAGGGCGCGGCGGCCCAGCAGCGGTCGGAACGCGGCGGCGTCCGTATCCCAATGCGAATCGACCGCGGCACGGATGAATTTCAGCCGGACCGGGTTCAGCCGGTGGAGCATCGCGGACGTCCCGCGCGGATTCCACCAGTCGGCGGCGAGCGCACCGAAATGCGCGGCCTCGCGCGCGTCGATCGTGGATGCTGCGGGTGCGAGCGCGTCACTTGCCTTTGCCATGGTGCGCTCCTATCAGAGCGCCCCATTGCTCCCAAGAGGCGTTTGGCGAAATAAAATGGCGCGGATCGTGATGAAATTCGGTGGCACGTCGATGGCGGGCATCGAGCGTATCCGCAACGTCGCCCAGCGGGTGAAGCGCGAATGGGAAGCCGGAAACGAGATCGCGGTGGTCGTTTCCGCCATGGCCGGCGAGACCGACCGGCTGGTGGGCTTTTGCCGCGAGGCGTCCTCGCTCTATGATCCGCGCGAATATGATGTCGTGGTGGCGAGCGGCGAGCAGGTGACATCGGGCCTGCTGGCGATCGCGCTGCAGGCGATCGGCGTGCCGGCGCGCAGCTGGCTCGGCTGGCAGCTGCCCGTGCGGACCAACGACGCGCATGCCGCGGCGCGGATCGAGGCGATCGACACCGATGCGCTGCTTGCCGCCACCGCCGCACGCGAAGTCGCGGTGATCCCGGGATTCCAGGGTATGGCCGGCGACGGACGGGTCACGACGCTGGGCCGTGGCGGGTCCGACACCTCGGCGGTCGCGGTCGCCGCGGCGATGAAGGCCGATCGTTGCGACATCTACACCGATGTCGACGGCGTCTATACCACCGACCCGCGCATCGTGCCGCGCGCGCGCAAGCTCAGGCGCGTGACCTATGAGGAAATGCTGGAGCTGGCGAGCGTCGGCGCCAAGGTGCTGCAGACCCGATCGGTCGGGCTGGCGATGAAGGAAGGCGTGCGCATCCAGGTGCTCTCCTCCTTCGGCGACGCGGACGGGGCCCCCGACGCCGCATCGCTGCCCGGTACGCTGATCGTGGGTGAAGAGGAGATCGAAGACGTGGAACGCCAGCTCATCACCGGCATCGCGCACGACAAGAACGAGGCGAAGATCACGCTGGCCGACGTGCCCGACCGGCCGGGTGCGGTGGGGTCGATCTTTGCGCCGCTCGCGGCCGCCAGCATCAATGTCGACATGATCGTCCAGAATGTGGCGCATTCGTCGGGATCGACCGACGTGACGTTTACGGTGCCGCAGGCGGAACTGGCGCGCGCGCTCGACGTGCTCGACAAGGCCCGCGACACGATTGGCTATACCAAGCTGGTCCACGACACCCGCGTCGCCAAAATCTCGATCGTCGGCGTCGGTATGCGCAGCCACGCCGGCGTCGCGTCGACGATGTTCCAGACGCTCGGTGATCGCGGCATCAACATCCAGGCGATCACGACCTCCGAAATCAAGGTCAGCGTGCTGATCGAGGAGGATTACACCGAACTGGCCGTGCGCGTGCTGCACACCGCCTATGGGCTGGATGCGGCGGACGAGGCGGCGTGAGTTTGGAGCGGTTTGCGATCCACCCGGCGCACCCCTCCCCTTCAGGGGAGGGGACGGGGGGGCGTGCCTCAGGCGATGCGCCCGGCGGAGAGTCCCCACCCCAACCCCTGCACTGAAGGGGAGGGGCTTAGAGCGGGATGACCTTGCATGGAATCACCTTTCGTCACCCCGGCCTTGTGCCGGGGTCCACGGCGCCACACGTTACAACCGCCGGGACTGCGCCGCCCGGTGGACCCCGGCACAAGGCCGGGGTGACGAGGAAGTCGTTAGAGAGCGAGTCAAGCTAACGTCGTCACGCTCTAAGCGCATCAACTTGATCGCGAACCGCTCTACTGGGCTGACTGCCGTTGCGCGTCGTCCCGGCGGACGCCGGGGCGACGGGCCTTACGCGCGGTAGAGCTTTTCCAGCCGCTCGCCATAGACCTCGCGCAGGACGTGGCGGCGGATCTTGAGGCTGGGCGTCAGCTGCTGGTTCTCGATCGTGAAGGGTTCGTCGGCGATGATGAACTGGCGGATGCGTTCGATGACCGACAGCTCCTTGTTGACGCGCTCGACCGCCGTGCCCAGCGCGCTGCGGAACGCGTGATTCTGGGCCAGCGACTTGAAGTCGCAGCCGGTCGCGCTCTTCGCGCACCACTGCTGCACCCATTCGGGGTCGGGGACGAGCACTGCGACCATATAGGGCTTGCGGTCGCCCGAGATCATCGCCTGCACGATCTCCGGCTGGAGGGTCAGCATCCCTTCGATCTTCTGGGGCGCGACATTGTCGCCCTTGTCGTTGACGATGATGTCCTTCTTGCGGTCGGTGATCTTGATCCGGCCCTTGTCGTCGATGATGCCGATGTCGCCGGTGTGGAGCCATCCGTCCTTGAGCACCCGCGCGGTTTCCGCTTCGTTGCGCCAATAGCCGTGCATGACCAGTTCGCCGCGCACCAGGATCTCGCCATCCTCGGCGATGCGAACCTCGGTATTCTTGAGCGGCGGGCCGACCGTGTCCATCTTCAGCCCGACCTTGGGGCGGTTGCACGAGATCACGGGTGCGGCTTCGGTCTGGCCATAGCCTTGGAGGAAGGTGAGGCCGAGCGACTGGAAGAAGATGCCGACTTCCGGATTGAGCGGCGCGCCGCCCGACACCATCGCCTTGATCCGCCCGCCGAAGCGCTTCTGGATCTTGGGCTTGAGCAGCGAATTGACGATCAGGTTCATCGGCAGGTTGGCGACGCCGACGCTGCCCTTGTCCGCCTTGCGCCCGCCGATCGCGACGGCGCGGTCAAGCAGATAGGTCGACAGCTTGCCCTGTTTCTCGACCGTCTTCGTGATGCGCGTGCGCAGCACCTCGAACAGGCGGGGAACGACGACCATGATGGTCGGACGGACCTCCTCGATATTGGAGGCCAGCTTGTCGAGCCCCTCGGAATAATAGATCTGCGCGCCAAGCCCGATCGGGAAATGCTGGCCGCCGGTATGTTCATAGGCATGGCTGAGCGGCAGGAAGGACAGGAACACCTCGTCTTCCCAGCCGAAGTCCGTCGAAATGACGTCGATGCAGCCTTCGACATTGTGCAGGATCGCGCCGTGATGCTGCATCACGCCGCGTGGCGACCCGCCGGTGCCGCTGGTGTAGATGATGCAGGCCAGGTCCTCGCGCGCGAAGTCGCAGCGTTGGGCAACCAGTGCGGGCTCGGTCGGGTGCGCGGCGATCAGCCCGCGCCAGCTGTGAAACTCGACTGCGCCGGGCTGGCTCATGCGGAAATCGTCGATGGCGATGACGTGGCGCGCGGTGTTGGAGCGCAGCACGGCGGGCAGCAATGTCCGGGCGAGCTTGGCATTGGAGACGATCACCGCCGCCGCGCCCGAATTCTCCAGGATATGGTGATGGTCGCGTTCGGTATTGGTGACATAGGTCGGGACGGTCACCATGCCCGCCGCCATGATCGCCAGATCGCTGATGCACCATTCGGGGCTGTTTTCGGCAACGAGCATCACCCGGTCGCCGCGTGAGAGGCCAAGCCCCTCCAGCGCGGCCGCGAGCGCCGCGACCTGGCGCGCGGCTTCCGCCCAGCTGGTCGATTGCCATTGCCCGCCGCGCTTGGCCCACAGGAACGGCTTGTCGCCCTGTTCGCGCGCGCGGGTGAAGAACATCGTCACCAGGTTGGGGAAATGTTCCAGTTGTCGCATCGTTGCTCCCGCATCCACCCTGTTGGCCCCGGCGTCTGTCGCGCCGGTGGGGCCGGTCATTATCCGCTTATTCGGTCAGTGCCGTGCCGATGCTGCGCGGATCGGCCGCGCCGCGCCAGCCATCGGGTCCGCGCTGCAGCACGGTCAGCTTCGATCCGAGATCGCTTGCCTGGGTGTCCTGACCGAGCCTGGCGATTTCCGGGGCGAGCTGCTTGCCGAGCGCGTTGTCCTCGATCAGCAGCTTGCCGCCGCCGAAATAGAGATTGGGCAATGCCATCGCTTCCTCGGCCGACAACCCGAAGTCGAGCACGCCGACCAGCGTTTTCATCACATGCATGATGATCCGCTTGCCGCCGGCCGAGCCGAGCGCCAGCACCGGCTTGCCCGCGCGGTCATAGACGATGGTCGGTGACATCGACGACAAGGGCCGCTTGCCGCCCTCCACCCGGTTGGCGACGGGCGCGCCGTCGCGCTCGGGCACATAGGTGAAGTCGGTCAGCTCATTGTTGAGCACCAGGCCGTTGGCGATCAGTTGGCTGCCGAACGGCCCCTCGACGGTCGAGGTCATGCTGGCGATGTTGCCGTCGCGGTCGACCGCGACGAAATGGGTGGTGCCGGGCGTTTCGGCCTGAACGGCCAGCGTGCGCGGCCTGGCTCCCGGCGGCGTGCCGGGCTGGTAATCGTTGAGCGCGCGGCGTTCGGCGATCAGCTTCGACCGCTTGCCGAGATAACCGGGGTCGATCAGCCCGGCGATCGGCACCTCGACGAAATCGCGGTCGCCGAGATACATCTCGCGATCGGCATAAGCGAGCTGCATCGCCTCACCCAGCACATGCCACGCGACCGGGGATTTGGGCCCGAGCCGATTGAGGTCGAACCGCTCGATCATGCCGAGCATCTGGAGAATGGTGATCGCGCCCGACGAAGGCGGGCCCATGCCGCAGACCGTATAGCCGCGATAGCCGCCGCACACCGGCGGGCGCTCCTTGGCCTGATAGGCGGCAAGGTCGGCGAGCGTCATGTCGGCGGGATTGGCCGGCGCCTTGGTCACCGCATCGACGATCGCCTGGGCATTGGGGCCGGTATAGAAAGCCTCGGGGCCACCCTCGGCAATGTCGCGCAGGAACTTGGCGAGCGCGGGGTTGCGGATGCGGGTGCCGACCGGCAGCGGCTTGCCATCGGGGCCGAGATAGAGCGCGGCGATGTCGGGGAAGTTCTTCCACAGCTCCGGGAAATAGCCGGCCGCGCCGTTGAGCGGCTTGGTAACTTCAAAGCCATCCTCCGCCAGCTTGATCGCCGGTTGGAACAGCGCCCGCCATTCGAGCTTGCCCCATTTGGCATGGGTCATCGCCGCCAGCCGGATATTGCCCGGTACGCCCACCGAAAGCCCGCCCGGCACCGCCTGGCGAAAGCCCATCGGCTTGCCGTCGGGCGTCAGGAAGCGATCGGGCCGCGCGGCGGCAGGGGCCTTTTCGCGGCCGTCGATCGATTCGAGCAGCCCGGTCTTGCCGCCGTGATGAATGATGAAGCCGCCGCCACCAAAGCCGCTCGATTGCGGCTCGACCACGGTGAGGGCAAGCATCATCGCCATCGCTGCGTCAGCCGCGGTCCCACCCTGGCGCAGGATGTCCCGACCGGCCTCGGTCGCGCGGGGATCAGCCGAGGCAACGACACCCTGCGCGGTGGCGGGGGTCGCGACGAAGAGCGCGAGGAGCGCGACGAACAAACGGATCATGGCACGGGGTGGTAGCGGGCTTTCGCGCCGGGGCAAAGCCGCTACGTCAAACGTCGGTTGCGGCGCGCAGGTCGTCGCGACCGAACCAGCGGCGCACGAACGCGGCATAGTCGCCACGCCAGGCGCGCTCATGAAAGAAAAAGGCGACCGCGTTGGCACAGGGTTCGATCAGCGCGATCCCGCCGGCAATCGCGACCGAGCCGGTAAGCAGATAGGCGACCGAAAAACCGATCGTCAGGTGGATCGCCAGATAGGTCAACGTCTTGGCCAGGTCGTGCGACATGCTCGGCTCCTCGCACCCGATTGGATGTACGCTGGAGATGCGCCCATCCGGGGCGACGCGCCAACGGATTGATCCGGGCAGAGTTATCGACTTGTACGATCAGTTTTGGAAAAGTGATCGTTCTGGACGATCAGAGGTGGGTAGCGATGTACCGAGCGAGGCCGGGCCCGTGAAACACCAGTGCCGAATAGAGCTGAACGAGGCTGGCACCCGCATCCAGCCGGGCGCGAGCCTCCGCCGGGCTGTCGATTCCTCCGGCCGCGATCAACGCAATCGCGCCGCCGCTGGCCGCATGGACTTGCGCCAGCACCTTCCGCGCGCGCGGGGCGAGCGGCCGGCCCGACAACCCGCCCGTCTCGCCAGCTTCCGGGCTGTCGAGCGGCGGGCGCGAAAGGGTGGTGTTGCCGACGATCAGCGCGTCGACATGATGGTCGCACGCCGCACGGACGACGACGTCGATCGCCGCGCGATCAAGGTCGGGCGCGATTTTCAGGAACAGCGGCCGCCGGGTGCCGTCACCGAGGTGGCGGGCGGCGTCGCAGCGCGCGAGCAACTCGCCGAGCGCGGGCTGGCTCTGCAGGTCGCGCAGGCCCGGCGTGTTGGGCGAGCTGATGTTGATCGTCACATAGTCGGCGGCAGGCGCGACACGGGCGACGCCGGTCGCATAGTCGCCGATGCGATCGTCCGACTCCTTGTTCGCGCCGACATTGATCCCGAGCACGCCGGCGCGCCGCGCCCGCGCCACGCGGCCTAGCGCGGCGTCGATCCCGCCATTGTTGAAGCCCATGCGGTTGATGACCGCTTCGTCCTCGACCAGCCGGAACAGGCGCGGGCGCGGATTGCCGGGCTGGGGCCGCGGGGTCAGCGTGCCGATTTCGACAAAGCCGAAGCCGAGCGCGAACGCGCCGTCGATCGCCTCGCCGTCCTTGTCGAAACCGGCGGCGAGCCCGACGGGATTGGGAAAATCCAGGCCCGCAATCGTGACCGGTCGCCGCGGGGCCGGGCCGCCGCCGGCCGGTGCGCCGAGGGCCGACCATGCTGCCAGCGCACGGATCGTGGCGCGGTGCGCGACCTCCGGGTCAAGCGCGAACAGCGCAGGGCGAGCGAGGCGGAACAGCATGTCGCCGCGCATGACACCGTGGCACGGCGGCGTAAAGCGCCTCCCGATCTGGGACAGTTCGCCACCGGCGCCGCACGAATGTCCAATTCGTCCAAGCGAATCGGTGATCCGCCGATTTAAGGGACACATGCGACCCAAAGGCTCCCGGTAACGGGAACCTTTTCCTTTGAGCCCGGCCTTTGCGCCGGGCTTCTTTTTTTCCAGCCACGACGCTAGCTTGCGGCAAGTTGGACGGGGGGAACGCAGCGCATGGGATCGCAGATTTTCCGTCGACGCGAGGCGGGCTGAGTGTCGCAGCCCTTGCTCGCCTTTGCGCAGCCCTCGCCGGCCGCGGCACCTTTCGCGACGCTCTATTATCTGTTCCGCTCCGAGGCATCGGTGGTCGAAGGGATCGAACGCGCCGATATCGGCCAGATCCGCTTCATGCTGAACGGCGCGGGTGCCGTCACCTTTCCCGACGGCCGGTGCGAACGGTCGACCCCGGTGATGATCCACGGCCCCGGCACCGGTGCCGCGCGTTATCGTGTCGAGGGGCCCTTTCATTGTTTCGGTGTTGCGTTGCGCCCGATCGGCTGGGGCGCGCTGGTCGGGCTGCCCGCGCACGAGCGCGCCGACCATCTGACCGACGGCGCCACGATCTGGGGCGACGCGATGGTGGCGCTGATCGATCGGCTGCGCGCGGCCGATGATGTCGAGGCGATGAAGGCGATTGTCGAGCCGGTGCTGCTCGCCCATGCGCGTCCGATCCCCGATGCGCATCACCGGCTGGCCGAGGCGGTCCGCCAGTGGCTGGCGAGCGACGGCCCGATCTGTGTCGACGGCCTGTTCGCGCGCGTCGCGCTCAGCCCGCGCCAGGTGACGCGGTGGGTGAACCATTATTTCGGTGCGCCGCCCAAATTCCTGGAACGCAAGTTCCGGGCGGTCCGCGCGGCGAGCGACCTGGTCGAGGGGGCGGACCCGGCCGAAGTCGCCGGGCGCTTTTACGACCAGTCGCACATGATCCGCGAAATCCGCCATTTCACCGGCCACACGCCGGGCACGCTGGCGAGCGCGATCGACCCGGTGCTGGCGCTCACGCTGCAATCGACCGCGTTCAATGAACTTGCGCCAGTGACGGCGCCCCCGCACGCGGCCGGTTGACTCCCCCGGTACGGAAGCCCATCTGCAAAATCAGATTGAATTCGTCTGATTGGATCCGATGCGCCTTTCCAGCCTTGCCGACTATGCCGTCGTGATGTTGAGCGCGGCCGCGCTCAACATCACGACGGCATAGTCGGCAAGGCTGGAAAGGCGCATCGGATCCAATCAGACGAATTCAATCTGATTTTGCAGATGGGCTTCCGTACCGGGGGAGTCAACCGGCCGCGTGCGGGGGCGCCGTCACTGGCGCAAGTTCATTGAACGCGGTCGATTGCAGCGTGAGCGCCAGCACCGGGTCGATCGCGCTCGCCAGCGTGCCCGGCGTGTGGCCGGTGAAATGGCGGATTTCGCGGATCATGTGCGACTGGTCGTAAAAGCGCCCGGCGACTTCGGCCGGGTCCGCCCCCTCGACCAGGTCGCTCGCCGCGCGGACCGCCCGGAACTTGCGTTCCAGGAATTTGGGCGGCGCACCGAAATAATGGTTCACCCACCGCGTCACCTGGCGCGGGCTGAGCGCGACGCGCGCGAACAGGCCGTCGACACAGATCGGGCCGTCGCTCGCCAGCCACTGGCGGACCGCCTCGGCCAGCCGGTGATGCGCATCGGGGATCGGACGCGCATGGGCGAGCAGCACCGGCTCGACAATCGCCTTCATCGCCTCGACATCATCGGCCGCGCGCAGCCGATCGATCAGCGCCACCATCGCGTCGCCCCAGATCGTGGCGCCGTCGGTCAGATGGTCGGCGCGCTCGTGCGCGGGCAGCCCGACCAGCGCGCCCCAGCCGATCGGGCGCAACGCAACACCGAAACAATGAAAGGGCCCCTCGACACGATAACGCGCGGCACCGGTGCCGGGGCCGTGGATCATCACCGGGGTCGACCGTTCGCACCGGCCGTCGGGAAAGGTGACGGCACCCGCGCCGTTCAGCATGAAGCGGATCTGGCCGATATCGGCGCGTTCGATCCCTTCGACCACCGATGCCTCGGAGCGGAACAGATAATAGAGCGTCGCGAAAGGTGCCGCGGCCGGCGAGGGCTGCGCAAAGGCGAGCAAGGGCTGCGACACTCAGCCCGCCTCGCGTCGACGGAAAATCTGCGATCCCATGCGCTGCGTTCCCCCCGTCCAACTTGCCGCAAGCTAGCGTCGTGGCTGGAAAAAAAGAAGCCCGGCGCAAAGGCCGGGCTCAAAGGAAAAGGTTCCCGTTACCGGGAGCCTTTGGGTCGCATGTGTCCCTTAAATCGGCGGATCACCGATTCGCTTGGACGAATTGGACATTCGTGCGGCGCCGGTGGCGAACTGTCCCAGATCGGGAGGCGCTTTACGCCGCCGTGCCACGGTGTCATGCGCGGCGACATGCTGTTCCGCCTCGCTCGCCCTGCGCTGTTCGCGCTTGACCCGGAGGTCGCGCACCGCGCCACGATCCGTGCGCTGGCAGCATGGTCGGCCCTCGGCGCACCGGCCGGCGGCGGCCCGGCCCCGCGGCGACCGGTCACGATTGCGGGCCTGGATTTTCCCAATCCCGTCGGGCTCGCCGCCGGTTTCGACAAGGACGGCGAGGCGATCGACGGCGCGTTCGCGCTCGGCTTCGGCTTTGTCGAAATCGGCACGCTGACCCCGCGGCCCCAGCCCGGCAATCCGCGCCCGCGCCTGTTCCGGCTGGTCGAGGACGAAGCGGTCATCAACCGCATGGGCTTCAACAATGGCGGGATCGACGCCGCGCTAGGCCGCGTGGCGCGGGCGCGGCGCGCCGGCGTGCTCGGGATCAATGTCGGCGCGAACAAGGAGTCGGACGATCGCATCGGCGACTATGCGACCGGCGTCGCCCGTGTCGCGCCTGCCGCCGACTATGTGACGATCAACATCAGCTCGCCCAACACGCCGGGCCTGCGCGACCTGCAGAGCCAGCCCGCGCTCGGCGAGTTGCTCGCGCGCTGCGACGCCGCCCGCCACCTCGGTGACGGCACCCGGCGGCCGCTGTTCCTGAAAATCGCGCCCGACCTTGATCGCGCGGCGATCGACGTCGTCGTCCGTGCGGCGTGCGACCATCATGTCGACGCGCTGATCGTCGGCAACACCACCCTTTCGCGCCCGCCGCTCGACAGCCCGGAAGCTGGCGAGACGGGCGGGTTGTCGGGCCGGCCGCTCGCCCCGCGCGCGCGGAAGGTGCTGGCGCAAGTCCATGCGGCCAGCGGCGGCGCGATTGCGTTGATCGCGGCCGGAGGAATCGACAGCCCGGCGGAGGCTCGCGCCCGGCTGGATGCGGGTGCCAGCCTCGTTCAGCTCTATTCGGCACTGGTGTTTCACGGGCCCGGCCTCGCTCGGTACATCGCTACCCACCTCTGATCGTCCAGAACGATCACTTTTCCAAAACTGATCGTACAAGTCGATAACTCTGCCCGGATCAATCCGTTGGCGCGTCGCCCCGGATGGGCGCATCTCCAGCGTACATCCAATCGGGTGCGAGGAGCCGAGCATGTCGCACGACCTGGCCAAGACGTTGACCTATCTGGCGATCCACCTGACGATCGGTTTTTCGGTCGCCTATCTGCTTACCGGCTCGGTCGCGATTGCCGGCGGGATCGCGCTGATCGAACCCTGTGCCAACGCGGTCGCCTTTTTCTTTCATGAGCGCGCCTGGCGTGGCGACTATGCCGCGTTCGTGCGCCGCTGGTTCGGTCGCGACGACCTGCGCGCCGCAACCGACGTTTGACGTAGCGGCTTTGCCCCGGCGCGAAAGCCCGCTACCACCCCGTGCCATGATCCGTTTGTTCGTCGCGCTCCTCGCGCTCTTCGTCGCGACCCCCGCCACCGCGCAGGGTGTCGTTGCCTCGGCTGATCCCCGCGCGACCGAGGCCGGTCGGGACATCCTGCGCCAGGGTGGGACCGCGGCTGACGCAGCGATGGCGATGATGCTTGCCCTCACCGTGGTCGAGCCGCAATCGAGCGGCTTTGGTGGCGGCGGCTTCATCATTCATCACGGCGGCAAGACCGGGCTGCTCGAATCGATCGACGGCCGCGAAAAGGCCCCTGCCGCCGCGCGGCCCGATCGCTTCCTGACGCCCGACGGCAAGCCGATGGGCTTTCGCCAGGCGGTGCCGGGCGGGCTTTCGGTGGGCGTACCGGGCAATATCCGGCTGGCGGCGATGACCCATGCCAAATGGGGCAAGCTCGAATGGCGGGCGCTGTTCCAACCGGCGATCAAGCTGGCGGAGGATGGCTTTGAAGTTACCAAGCCGCTCAACGGCGCGGCCGGCTATTTCCCGGAGCTGTGGAAGAACTTCCCCGACATCGCCGCGCTCTATCTCGGCCCCGATGGCAAGCCGCTGCCGGTCGGCACCCGCATCCGCAACCCCGCGCTCGCCAAGTTCCTGCGCGACATTGCCGAGGGTGGCCCCGAGGCTTTCTATACCGGCCCCAATGCCCAGGCGATCGTCGATGCGGTGACCAAGGCGCCGGCCAATCCCGCCGACATGACGCTCGCCGACCTTGCCGCCTATCAGGCCAAGGAGCGCCCGCCGGTGTGCGGCGGCTATCGCGGCTATACGGTCTGCGGCATGGGCCCGCCTTCGTCGGGCGCGATCACCATTCTCCAGATGCTCGGCATGATCGAGCGGTTCGACCTCAATCGGCTCGGGCCCAAATCCCCGGTCGCGTGGCATGTGCTGGGTGAGGCGATGCAGCTCGCTTATGCCGATCGCGAGATGTATCTCGGCGACCGCGATTTCGTCGAGGTGCCGATCGCCGGGCTGATCGACCCCGGTTATCTCGGCAAGCGGTCGAAGCTGATCGCCGAACGCCGCGCGCTCAACGATTACCAGCCCGGCACGCCGCCGGGAGCCAGGCCGCGCACGCTGGCCGTTCAGGCCGAAACGCCCGGCACCACCCATTTCGTCGCGGTCGACCGCGACGGCAACATCGCCAGCATGACCTCGACCGTCGAGGGGCCGTTCGGCAGCCAACTGATCGCCAACGGCCTGGTGCTCAACAATGAGCTGACCGACTTCACCTATGTGCCCGAGCGCGACGGCGCGCCCGTCGCCAACCGGGTGGAGGGCGGCAAGCGGCCCTTGTCGTCGATGTCACCGACCATCGTCTATGACCGCGCGGGCAAGCCGGTGCTGGCGCTCGGCTCGGCCGGCGGCAAGCGGATCATCATGCATGTGATGAAAACGCTGGTCGGCGTGCTCGACTTCGGGTTGTCGGCCGAGGAAGCGATGGCATTGCCCAATCTCTATTTCGGCGGCGGCAAGCTGCTGATCGAGGACAACGCGCTCGGCAAGCAGCTCGCCCCGGAAATCGCCAGGCTCGGTCAGGACACCCAGGCAAGCGATCTCGGATCGAAGCTGACCGTGCTGCAGCGCGGACCCGATGGCTGGCGCGGCGCGGCCGATCCGCGCAGCATCGGCACGGCACTGACCGAATAAGCGGATAATGACCGGCCCCACCGGCGCGACAGACGCCGGGGCCAACAGGGTGGATGCGGGAGCAACGATGCGACAACTGGAACATTTCCCCAACCTGGTGACGATGTTCTTCACCCGCGCGCGCGAACAGGGCGACAAGCCGTTCCTGTGGGCCAAGCGCGGCGGGCAATGGCAATCGACCAGCTGGGCGGAAGCCGCGCGCCAGGTCGCGGCGCTCGCGGCCGCGCTGGAGGGGCTTGGCCTCTCACGCGGCGACCGGGTGATGCTCGTTGCCGAAAACAGCCCCGAATGGTGCATCAGCGATCTGGCGATCATGGCGGCGGGCATGGTGACCGTCCCGACCTATGTCACCAATACCGAACGCGACCATCACCATATCCTGGAGAATTCGGGCGCGGCGGCGGTGATCGTCTCCAATGCCAAGCTCGCCCGGACATTGCTGCCCGCCGTGCTGCGCTCCAACACCGCGCGCCACGTCATCGCCATCGACGATTTCCGCATGAGCCAGCCCGGCGCAGTCGAGTTTCACAGCTGGCGCGGGCTGATCGCCGCGCACCCGACCGAGCCCGCACTGGTTGCCCAACGCTGCGACTTCGCGCGCGAGGACCTGGCCTGCATCATCTACACCAGCGGCACCGGCGGGTCGCCACGCGGCGTGATGCAGCATCACGGCGCGATCCTGCACAATGTCGAAGGCTGCATCGACGTCATTTCGACGGACTTCGGCTGGGAAGACGAGGTGTTCCTGTCCTTCCTGCCGCTCAGCCATGCCTATGAACATACCGGCGGCCAGCATTTCCCGATCGGGCTTGGCGCGCAGATCTATTATTCCGAGGGGCTCGACAAGCTGGCCTCCAATATCGAGGAGGTCCGTCCGACCATCATGGTCGTCGTTCCCCGCCTGTTCGAGGTGCTGCGCACGCGCATCACGAAGACGGTCGAGAAACAGGGCAAGCTGTCGACCTATCTGCTTGACCGCGCCGTCGCGATCGGCGGGCGCAAGGCGGACAAGGGCAGCGTCGGCGTCGCCAACCTGCCGATGAACCTGATCGTCAATTCGCTGCTCAAGCCCAAGATCCAGAAGCGCTTCGGCGGGCGGATCAAGGCGATGGTGTCGGGCGGCGCGCCGCTCAATCCGGAAGTCGGCATCTTCTTCCAGTCGCTCGGCCTCACCTTCCTCCAAGGCTATGGCCAGACCGAAGCCGCACCCGTGATCTCGTGCAACCGCCCCAAGGTCGGGCTGAAGATGGACACGGTCGGCCCGCCGCTCAAGAATACCGAGGTTCGCATCGCCGAGGATGGCGAGATCCTGGTGCGCGGCGAACTGGTCATGCACGGCTATTGGCGCAACGAAGCGG
Organism: Sphingomonas sp. CCH15-F11; assembly: GCF_001557005.1. NCBI lineage: Bacteria > Pseudomonadati > Pseudomonadota > Alphaproteobacteria > Sphingomonadales > Sphingomonadaceae > Sphingomonas > Sphingomonas sp. CCH15-F11. Next base: position 25,365 of record NZ_LSKG01000058.1, read on the forward strand.
AAACCGCGCGGGTGCTCAAGGACGGATGGCTCCACACCGGCGACATCGGCATCATCGACGACAAGGGCCGGATCAAGATCACCGACCGCAAGAAGGACATCATCGTCAACGACAAGGGCGACAATGTCGCGCCCCAGAAGATCGAAGGGATGCTGACCCTCCAGCCGGAGATCGTGCAGGCGATGATCTCGGGCGACCGCAAGCCCTATATGGTCGCAGTGCTCGTCCCCGACCCCGAATGGGTGCAGCAGTGGTGCGCGAAGAGCGCGACCGGCTGCGACTTCAAGTCGCTGGCCCAGAATCACGCGTTCCGCAGCGCGCTGGGCACGGCGGTCGAGCGCGTCAACAAGGAGCTGTCGGTCATCGAACGCATCCGCCAGTTCATCATCGCCGACGAACCCTTCACGATCGAGAACCAGCAGCTGACGCCCAGCCTCAAGATCCGCCGCCACGTCCTGCGCGAGGTCTATGGCGAGCGGCTGGAAAAGCTCTACCGCGCGTAAGGCCCGTCGCCCCGGCGTCCGCCGGGACGACGCGCAACGGCAGTCAGCCCAGTAGAGCGGTTCGCGATCAAGTTGATGCGCTTAGAGCGTGACGACGTTAGCTTGACTCGCTCTCTAACGACTTCCTCGTCACCCCGGCCTTGTGCCGGGGTCCACCGGGCGGCGCAGTCCCGGCGGTTGTAACGTGTGGCGCCGTGGACCCCGGCACAAGGCCGGGGTGACGAAAGGTGATTCCATGCAAGGTCATCCCGCTCTAAGCCCCTCCCCTTCAGTGCAGGGGTTGGGGTGGGGACTCTCCGCCGGGCGCATCGCCTGAGGCACGCCCCCCCGTCCCCTCCCCTGAAGGGGAGGGGTGCGCCGGGTGGATCGCAAACCGCTCCAAACTCACGCCGCCTCGTCCGCCGCATCCAGCCCATAGGCGGTGTGCAGCACGCGCACGGCCAGTTCGGTGTAATCCTCCTCGATCAGCACGCTGACCTTGATTTCGGAGGTCGTGATCGCCTGGATGTTGATGCCGCGATCACCGAGCGTCTGGAACATCGTCGACGCGACGCCGGCGTGGCTGCGCATACCGACGCCGACGATCGAGATTTTGGCGACGCGGGTGTCGTGGACCAGCTTGGTATAGCCAATCGTGTCGCGGGCCTTGTCGAGCACGTCGAGCGCGCGCGCCAGTTCCGCCTGCGGCACCGTAAACGTCACGTCGGTCGATCCCGACGAATGCGCCACATTCTGGACGATCATGTCGACATTGATGCTGGCGGCCGCGAGCGGCGCAAAGATCGACCCCACCGCACCCGGCCGGTCGGGCACGTCGGCCAGCGTGATCTTCGCCTCGTTCTTGTCGTGCGCGATGCCGGTGATGAGCTGGCGTTCCACGTCTTCGATCTCCTCTTCACCCACGATCAGCGTACCGGGCAGCGATGCGGCGTCGGGGGCCCCGTCCGCGTCGCCGAAGGAGGAGAGCACCTGGATGCGCACGCCTTCCTTCATCGCCAGCCCGACCGATCGGGTCTGCAGCACCTTGGCGCCGACGCTCGCCAGCTCCAGCATTTCCTCATAGGTCACGCGCCTGAGCTTGCGCGCGCGCGGCACGATGCGCGGGTCGGTGGTATAGACGCCGTCGACATCGGTGTAGATGTCGCAACGATCGGCCTTCATCGCCGCGGCGACCGCGACCGCCGAGGTGTCGGACCCGCCACGGCCCAGCGTCGTGACCCGTCCGTCGCCGGCCATACCCTGGAATCCCGGGATCACCGCGACTTCGCGTGCGGCGGTGGCGGCAAGCAGCGCATCGGTGTCGATCGCCTCGATCCGCGCCGCGGCATGCGCGTCGTTGGTCCGCACGGGCAGCTGCCAGCCGAGCCAGCTGCGCGCCGGCACGCCGATCGCCTGCAGCGCGATCGCCAGCAGGCCCGATGTCACCTGCTCGCCGCTCGCCACCACGACATCATATTCGCGCGGATCATAGAGCGAGGACGCCTCGCGGCAAAAGCCCACCAGCCGGTCGGTCTCGCCGGCCATGGCGGAAACGACCACCGCGATCTCGTTTCCGGCTTCCCATTCGCGCTTCACCCGCTGGGCGACGTTGCGGATACGCTCGATGCCCGCCATCGACGTGCCACCGAATTTCATCACGATCCGCGCCATTTTATTTCGCCAAACGCCTCTTGGGAGCAATGGGGCGCTCTGATAGGAGCGCACCATGGCAAAGGCAAGTGACGCGCTCGCACCCGCAGCATCCACGATCGACGCGCGCGAGGCCGCGCATTTCGGTGCGCTCGCCGCCGACTGGTGGAATCCGCGCGGGACGTCCGCGATGCTCCACCGGCTGAACCCGGTCCGGCTGAAATTCATCCGTGCCGCGGTCGATTCGCATTGGGATACGGACGCCGCCGCGTTCCGACCGCTGCTGGGCCGCCGCGCCCTCGACGTCGGCTGTGGCGCGGGACTGCTCGCCGAGCCGCTCGCCCGCATGGGGGCGACCGTCACCGCCATCGACGCCGCGCCGGAGAATATCGGTGCGGCGCTCGCGCATGCCGAGGCATCGGGTCTGGCGATCGACTATCGCGCCGGCGGGATCGAACAGGTCGCGGGTGCCCGCTTCGATCTCGTCACCGCGCTTGAGGTGATCGAGCATGTGACCGATCCGGCGGCGTTCGTCGCCGGGCTTGCGGCAGCGCTCGCGCCCGATGGGCTGCTCATCCTCTCGACCCCCAACCGTACCGCGCTGTCGCGGCTCGCCATGGTCGGCGTCGCCGAGGGGCTGGGCGCGATCCCGCGCGGCACGCATGACTGGGACAAGTTCCTCACCCCCGACGAGCTGGTCGCGCTCCTGGAGGTGGAAGGGCTCGCGATCGGCGAGCGGCGCGGCATCGGCTGGTCGCCGACTGCGGGCTTTCGCATCGGCGACGATGAGCGGCTGAACTATATCCTGACCGCCCGGCCGCGCTGATCCGCGCGGATCGGCACCGTCCCTGGGCCTCGTCGCGCCGCCTTCCCCCCTGGCGGGCAGCTTTCCCGGTCCGGTGCCGACGCGAAGGCCCGCGCGGCTGGCAACATGCCGCGGCGTGCGGAGGCGGGCGTCCGGGAAAAGGGAGTGAACCCGACCGCCCGCATTCGCACCATCCGTCATTTTCGCAGGGCGCGAAACAGCCAATTCGGTCGTGGAGCGGCCGGGCTGTATCGCGGCGGGACGCACGCATGTCGCGCGGATGTGGACCAAAATCCAGCTGGCGTTCACCAATGCCCGCGTTATGCATGGCCGCGCGAGCGGTGGGAGAGTGCGCGTGCGTGCGGGACGTCTGGGCGTAGGGTTGAGTTTGCTGGCCCTGCTTGGGGCATGCGGCGGCGGCGGTGGCGGCGGCAGCCGGACGAGCGGAACGGTGACTGCGCCGCCGACCTCGGCCGCACCCGCACCCGCACCCTCGCCGACACCCGCGCCCACCCCGACGGCGACGACCGCCGGATGCTCGGTGCGCGAACGCCAGGACTGGGTCGCGGCGCAAATCAACGAATGGTATCTTTTCCCCGACCTCCTCGCGACGGGACTGAACCCCGCCGCCTATGCCACCGTCGATGCGTATATCGACGCGCTGACCGCCAACGCCCGCACGCTGAACCGCGACCGTTATTTCACCTATCTGACCTCGATCGCCGAGGAGAGCGCCTATTACGCGTCGGGTGCCACCGCCGGTTTCGGCGTGCGTTTCGGGTTCTCGGGCGACCGCCTGTTCGTGATCGAGGCGTTCGAGGGCGGGCCCGCGCTCGCGGCCGGCGTCGATCGCGGTGCGGAGATCGTCGGCGTCGGCACGACGAGCGCGAATGTCCGCAGCGTCGCCGCCATCCTGGCCAGTGAGGGCGAGGCGGGGCTCGGTACGGCGCTCGGCCCGGCGACCGAGGGCACTGTCCGCGTGCTGCGCGTCCAGGATGCCACCGGCACGCGCGAGGTCAGCATTACCAAGCGCATTTTCGATTTGACCCCGGTGTCGTCGCGCTATGGCGCCCGCATCCTCGACGATGGCGGCCGGCGGGTCGGCTATCTCAACCTGCGCACCTTCATCTCGACCGCGGATCAGGCGCTGCGCAACGCCTTCCAGCAGTTCCGCGACGCGGGCGTGACAAACCTCGTGATCGATTTCCGCTATAATGGCGGCGGCCTCGTCTCGACGGCAGAGCTGCTGAGCGACCTGCTCGGCGGGGCGCGGACCGCGTCGAATATCCAGTCGATCACCGCGTTCCGCCCGTCCAAATCGGCCCAGAACGAAACCCGCTATTATCGTGCGCAGCCCCAGTCGGTCGCGCCGATGCGCATTGCGTTCATCGGCAGCGGCGGCACCGCGTCGGCCAGCGAGCTGGTCATCAACTCGACCCTGCCCTATCTGCGCGCCAATTCCGCGCTGATCGGCACCAACACCTATGGCAAGCCGGTCGGCCAGATCGCGCTCGACCGGCCGGCGTGCGACGACCGGCTGCGCGTCGTCGCCTTTGCGAGCCAGAATGCCGACGGCCAGGGCGGCTACTACAACGGTCTCGCGTCGGTGATGGAATCGAGCTGCCAGGCATCGGACGATATCAGCTTCCCGCTCGGCGACCCGCGCGAGGCATCGGTGCGCACGGCGCTCGACTTTCTCGCGGGACGCAGCTGCACCCGGATCGCCGTCGGAACCCAGGGCCCGCAGGCCGCGCGCAGCACGACCGCCCGGCGGCTGTTCAGCCCGACCCGCCCGACCGCTGCGCAGCGCGAGACGCCCGGCCTGTTCTGACTCCGCCTACCGCGCATTTCCAGCTTCTTGCGATCCGGGCGGGCGGGCGGCGGCGCGGGCTTGTGCGGTCGCCACCGCTTTCCCATCTGTGACGGGTCGAACCCCGGGAGACGCGTAACATGGTCGAGGCACGCTGGAACGGTCACGTGATCGCACGCAGCGACGACACGGTCGTCGTCGAGCGCAACCATTATTTCCCCGCCGACAGCATGACCGAGGCGGTGCAGCTCAAGCCGAGCGCCACCACCAGCGTCTGCCCGTGGAAGGGCACCGCACATTACTACACGCTCGTCGTCGACGGCGCGGAGAATGTCGATGCGGCCTGGTACTATCCCGAGCCCAAGGATGCGGCGAGGGAGATCACCGGCCGCATCGCCTTCTGGAAGGGCGTGACCGTCGGCTGACGCCGAATTTGGCGGACCTCACGGGGCGGGCCCGTTAGCCGCCTCGGCAACGGGAAAGACACCGTCAGCCTGGGAAAGCCACCGTCACCCCGGACTTGATCCGGGGTCTCGCTGCCTTTTCGGGCGCAAGAAACAGCGGGACCCCGGATCAAGTCCGGGGTGACGAGAACGCTGGGGAAATGGCATCGACATCGGCCGCTTCGACAACACCGCCCGCAACCGGCACAACCGTCTCGCCCCCCGCGCGGCGCCCTGCTAAGCCGCGGCCATGCCCAACCATCTCTACCTCGTCGACGGCTCGAGCTTCATCTTCCGTGCCTATCACGTGCTGCCCCGGCTGACCAATCGCCATGGCGAGCCGGCGGGCGCGGTCTATGGCTATACCACGATGCTGTGGAAGCTCGCGAAGGAGCTGCACGAAGCCGACGGCCCAACCCATCTGGCGGTCATCCTCGACAAGTCCGAACACACGTTCCGCAACGACCTGTACGATCAGTACAAGGCGCATCGCCCCCCTGCGCCCGAGGATCTGGTGCCGCAGTTCCCGATGATCCGCGATGCGACGCGCGCGTTCAGCCTGCCCTGCATCGAGGAGCTGGGGTGGGAAGCCGACGACCTGATCGCGAGCTATGCGAAGGCGGCGCTGGCCCAGGGCTGGCACGTCACCATCGTCAGTTCCGACAAGGACCTGATGCAGTTGCTGACCGAACCCGGCATCGACATGCTCGACACGATGAAGGACCGCCGCATGGGGCCCGAGGCGGTGGTCGAGAAGTTCGGCGTCGGCCCCGAGAAGCTGGGCGAGGTGCTGGCGCTGATGGGGGACAGCGTCGACAACGTCCCCGGCGTCCCCGGCGTCGGCCCCAAGACGGCCGCCAAGCTGATCCTCGAGCATGGCGATGTCGAGGCCGTGCTCGCCGCCGCGCCGAACATGAAACCGGGCAAGCTGCGCGACAATCTGATCGAGCATGCCGACATGGCGCGGCTGTCGCGCCGTCTGGTCACCCTCGCCGATGACGTGCCGCTGCCGCACCCGCTCGAGGAGATGACGCTCGATGGCATTCCCGAACCGCCGCTGCGCGCGTTCCTGGAGCATCACGGCTTCAAGTCGCTGCTGGCCAAGCTTGCGACGGTGGCGGACCCGGTCGACACCGGCAGCACGCCGCCGCCGGTCGCGGCCGAGCAGGCCGCCGATCCGGCGTGCGATCACGACGCCTATGAAACCGTAGTCGACGACGCCGCGCTCGACCGCTGGATCGACGCGGCCCGGCACCAGGGCTGGGTCGCGATCGATACCGAGACCACCGGGCTCGATGCGATGTCGGCCGATCTGGTCGGCATTTCCATGGCGCTCGCCCCCAACCGGGCCTGCTACATCCCGGTCGGCCATGTCGGGCACGACATGTTCAGCGAGCGCCCGCAACAGATCGAGCGCGCGGTCGCGCTGGCGAAGCTCAAGCCGCTGCTCGAGGACCCGGCGGTGCTCAAGATCGGCCACAACCTCAAATACGACCTGATCGTCCTGCGGCGCTGCGGCATCGATGTCGCGCCGTATGACGACACGATCGTCATGTCGTTCGACCTCGATGCCGGGCGGCACGGGCACGGCATGGACGAGCTCGCCGCCACGCACCTGTCGCACAGCTGCCTCGCGTTCAAGGACGTGGTCGGTACCGGCAAGAACCAGAAGCATTTCGGCGAAATCGATCTGCATGCCGCAACCCGCTACGCGGCCGAGGATGCGGACGTGACGCTGCGCTTCTGGCGGCGGTTCAAGCCGCGGCTCGCCTATGAAGGCGGAACGCGGATCTATGAGCTGGTCGATCGCCCGCTGGTCCGCGTCATCGCCGGGATGGAAATGGCGGGCGTCAAGGTCGATGCCGGGCGGCTCGCCCAGCTTTCATCCGAATTCAGCCAGCAGATCGCGCGGCTGGAGGAGGATATCCACGCGCTCGCCGGGTTCAAATTCGCGATCGGCAGCCCAAAGCAACTGGGCGACGTGCTGTTCGACAAGATGGGGATCAAGGGCGGCCGCAAGGGCAAGTCGGGCGTCTATTCGACCGACGTCAACGAACTGGAGCGGATTGCCGCTGACAAGGACTCGCCCGGCCGCGACATGGTGCTCAAGGTGCTCGACTGGCGCCAGCTCAGCAAATTGAAGTCGACCTATACCGACGCGCTCCAGGCCCAGATCAACCCGCACACCGGCCGCGTCCATACCAGCTACAGCCTGACCGGGGCGCAGACCGGGCGCCTCTCGTCGACCGACCCCAACCTTCAGAACATCCCGATCCGCACCGAGGTCGGCCGCCAGATCCGCGACGCGTTCGTGGCGGAGCCGGGCCATGTCATCCTGGCCGCCGACTATTCGCAGATCGAGCTGCGCCTCGCCGCGCACATCGCCGACGTGCCGGCGCTGCGCGACGCGTTCGCCAACGGCGACGACATCCACAACATGACCGCGATGGAGCTGTTCGGCGAGGTCAATCGCGACACGCGCGGGCGGGCGAAGACGATCAACTTTGCGATCCTCTACGGCATTTCGCGCTGGGGGCTGGCGGGGCGGCTCGACGTGACGCCCGATGAGGCACAGGCGATGATCGACCGCTATTTCGATCGCTTCCCCGGCATCAACCGCTACATCGCCGACACGCTGATGACGGCAAAGGAACGCGGCTATACCGAGACGCTGTTCGGGCGGAAGACGCACTTCCCGCGCCTCAAGTCCCCCAATCAGAACGAGCGCGCCGGATCCGAACGCGCCGCGATCAACGCGCCCATCCAGGGTACGAGCGCCGACATCATCAAGCGCGCGATGGCGCGCATGGGCCCCGCGCTGGAACAGGCCGGCCTGCCCCGGGTTCGCATGCTGATGCAGGTCCACGACGAACTGGTGTTCGAGCTGCCCGAGGGCGACGTCGACGCGGCCAGGCCCGTGATCGAGCACGTGATGGCGACCGCCGCCGAACCCGCAGTCAGGCTCACCGTCCCGCTCGGCGTCGAGATCGGGGTCGGGCCAAGCTGGGGCGCCGCGCATTGATTGCAGCGCCGCCGGCGATCGTCGAGCTGTACATCCCGGTCCTGCTCGGCCTCGGCCTGCTGATCCTGCTGGTCGCATGGCTGCCGCTGGTCCTGAAGGAATGGCCGCTGTCGCTGCCGATCGTGTGCGTCGGCATCGGCGCGGGCCTGTTTTCGATCCCGCGGTTTCAGCCCTTTGCGATCCATCCGATCGAGACGCCGTTCATGGTCGAGAAGGCCGCCGAGCTGATCGTCCTCGTGTCGCTGATGGGGGCGGGGCTGAAGATCGCGCGACCGTTGAGCTGGCGGGGCTGGCGGCCATGCTGGCGGATGCTGGGGATCGCCATGCCGCTCACCATCGTGGCGCTGACGCTGCTGGGTGCCGGGCTGCTCGGCGTCGGACTGTCGACCGCGCTGCTGCTCGCCGCGTCGCTCGCGCCGACGGATCCGGTGCTGGCATCCGACGTCCAGATCGAAAAGCCGGGATCGGACAGCGATGACGAGGCACGCTTCACGCTGACCTCGGAAGCCGGGCTGAACGACGCCCTCGCCTTTCCCTTCGTCCATCTCGCCATTGCGGCGGCGGCAGGCGGCTGGACCTGGGCGACGATGGGATGGTGGGTGCTGGACGACGTCGTGTTCCGGCTTGCCGTCGGCGCGATTGCGGGGGTGGCCGGCGGCTGGCTGCTCGGCTGGATCGTCTATCGCCTGCCCGGCGAGACGCGGCTGTCGCGAACCGGCGACGGCTTCGTCGCACTGGGGGCGACGCTCGTCATCTATGCGCTGACCGAATTGGCACATGGCTATGGTTTTCTGGCCGTGTTCATCGCGGGACTGATGCTCAACCGCGCCGCCGCCACCGACGTGTTCAACGACCGGTTGCACGACTTTGCCGACGAAACCGAACGGTTGCTGATGATGGTGATGCTCGTGATGTTCGGCGGCATGCTCAGCGCGGGCGGGCTGCTGGCGCTGGTGCGCTGGAGCGATGTCGTCTTCGCGCTGATCGCGGTGTTCCTCGTCCGCCCGCTGGTCGGCTGGATCTCCCTGGCCGGGCTGCGTCGCTCACCGCTGGAGCGGGGCGCGATCGCGTTTTTCGGCATTCGCGGGCTGGGTTCGGTGTTTTATTTCGCCTACGGCATCAATCATGGCCAGTTCGACCAGCCGACGCGATTATGGGGTGCGATCGCGCTTGTGATCCTGATCTCGATCCTGCTGCACGGTACGACCGTCACCCCGGTGATGCGCCGGCTCGACCGCCAGCGCGAGGTCGAAGCATGACCGCGCCCGACGAAATGGCCGCGCTGGCCAGGGGCGGGCGGACCAATATCCTCGGTTTCGGGCTGCGGCTGGCGGCGCGGATCCCCTTCCTGTTCATCGCCGGGCGGATTTACGGCGCGGAGATTGTCGGCCGGTTCGCGGTTGCCATCCTGGTGGTCGAATTCGCCGCGCTCGTCGCGACGATCGGGCTCAAGCGCGGGCTGGCCCAGGCGCTGGCGCACACCGACCGCCCGCACGCGCACGTCGTGTGGGACGCGATGCTGGTCGCTGCCATCGCATCGCTGGTCGCCAGCGCCGTCCTGTTCGCCTTTCCCCAGGCGATGTATCCCAACAGCCAGGTCATCGGGTTTGAACGGCTGCTGCCGCTGGTCGTGCTCGCCATCGCCTGGTCGGACATCGCGCTCGCCGCGCTCGCCTATCGCCACAATATCCGGGCGGCGGTGACCGCGCGTGCGGTGATCGAGCCATGGACGATCAGCATCGCGGCCTTTGCGCTGTCCTACATTTCGTCGCGCGACGGGCTGATCATCGCCTATGTCCTGTCGATGCTCGCCGCGCTCGCGGCCTCGTTGGTGCCGTTCGTGCGCAGCTATGGCCTGCCGCACGGCTGGTCGCCGCATCTGCCCGAGATGTTCGCGCTCGCCCGCCGCAACGCGCCGCTGGCCGGCGCGGACGCGATCGAATGGGGCACGCGCAACGTCGACCGCTTCATCCTGGGCCTGTTCTTCGCCCCCAATGTCGTCGGCATCTATTACATGGCCCAGCAGGTCGCGTCGCTGCCGCAGAAGCTGAAGACCAGTTTCGATCCCGTGCTCGGGCCCGTCATCACCCAGGCGCTCGCGCGCGGCGACCGGGCCGCGGTCGCCCGCCAGATCCGCCAGGTCGGCTTCTGGATCATCGCCGCACAGGCCGGTCTGGCGCTGATCGGCGGGCTGCCGGCCGAAGGCGTCATGGGCGTGGTCGGTCCCGCCTTCGTCGCTGGGGCGGGCGCGCTCATCTTCCTGCTCGCCGCCGAAGTGCTCGCCGCACCGGGGGCCGTGGCGGAGGCCGGGCTGGTCTATGTCGCGCGGCACCGCAACCTGATCCTGTCGATCACCGTCCTGTCGTTGCAGATCGGGCTCAGCTTCGCGCTGGTCATCGCCGCGCGCACCCTGGGCCTACCGGAAGGATGGGCGGCTGCCGCGCCCGCGGTCGCGCTCACCGTGTCGCTGGCGCTCGGCTCGCTGCTCAAGACGCGGCTGCTCGCCCGCCTGCTCGACGCGCCGGTATCGTCGCTGCGCTGGTCGTTCGCCTGGGCGGTGGCGGCGGCGGGCGTGGTCGGCTGGGTCGTGACGACCCAGCTGCCCGAATGGGCCGAGCTGGCAATCGGCATCCCGGGGATCCTGCTCAGCTACCTGTACGTCCTGTGGCGCTGGGGCTTCGGGCCGCAGGACCGCACGCTGTTCCGCAAGCTGCCCGGCGCGCCCGAGATTCCAGCGAGCGAGGACGCGGCCGAAGCAGCGTAAGCGGTTACCGTCGGGTAAGAATTGCGGCATATGTGCGGAGCGCCATCCGCACAGGAGCCGACGCAATGCCCCGCACGCTATGGCAGGACGAACGTGCCGCGACCGCCATCGAATATGGCCTGCTCGCAGCCCTTATCTCGGTCGCGCTGATCGCCGCGTTCAATGCCCTCGGTCTCAGCCTTGCGGGCATTTTCACGACGATCACCAACGCGCTGAACGGCTGATCGCTGCCGCATTGGCCGCCGGCCGCTCAATGGCGGAAGTGGCGCATCCCGGTGAAGATCATCGCCAGCCCGGCCTCATCGGCGGCGGCGATCACCTCGGCATCGCGGATCGACCCGCCCGGCTGGATCACCGCCGTCGCGCCCGCCTCGACCGCGGCCAGCAGCCCGTCGGCAAAGGGGAAGAAGGCATCCGACGCCACCGCGGATCCGATCGTGCGCGGTTGCGCCCATCCCGCCTTCTCCGCCGCGTCGCGTGCCTTCCACGCGGCGATCCGTGCCGACTCCAGCCGGTTCATCTGCCCCGCACCGATGCCCGCCGTTGCGCCGTCGCGGGCATAGACGATCGCGTTCGACTTCACATGCTTGGCGACCGTCCAGGCAAAGCGGCAATCGGCCAGCTCCTGCGCCGTCGGCTGGCGGCGCGTGACGACGCGCAGCGCATCGTCCGCCACCCGGCCATTGTCGCGCGACTGGACGAGCAACCCGCCCGCGATCGACTTGACCATCAACCCGCCGCGCGCCGGATCGGGCAGGTCGCCGGTCAGCAGCAGGCGCAGATTCTTCTTCGCGGCAAAGATCGCGCGCGCGTCATCGGTCGCATCGGGCGCGGCGACCACTTCGGTGAAGATGTCCGCGATCGCTGCCGCCGTCTCACCGTCGAGCGTGCGGTTGGCCGCGATGATCCCGCCGAACGCCGACACGCTGTCGCACGCCAGCGCGGCGCGATAGGCGTCGATCAGCGTGTCGGCGCTGGCGACGCCGCACGGATTGGCGTGCTTGACGATCACCACCGTCGGCGGGCCGTCGCGAAACTCGCTGACCAGCTCGAGCGCGGCGTCGGCGTCGTTATAGTTGTTGTAGCTCAGTTCCTTGCCCTGCAGCTGCTCGGCCTGGGCGATCCCGCGCGCCGCCGGCCCCTGGGGCAGATAGAGCGCGGCCGACTGATGCGGATTTTCGCCATAGCGCAGCGTGTCGCCGCGCGTGAACGCCAGCGGCAGGGTCGCCGGAAACATCTCGCCCTGGTCGGCGAAGGCGAACCATTGCGCGATCGCGCTGTCATAGGCGGCAGTGGCGGCATAGGCCTTGGCCGCGAGCTTGCGGCGCGTATCGATCCGCGTCGCACCGCCGGTCTCGTCCAGCTCGGCGACCAGCGCGGGATAATCGGCCGGATCGGTGACGATCGCGACATAGGCGTGGTTCTTTGCGGCCGATCGCACCATGCTCGGCCCGCCGATGTCGATATTCTCGATGATCGTCGCGCGGTCGGCGCCGCGCGCCACCGTCCGGGCAAAGGGGTAGAGGTTGACGACGACCAGGTCGATCGCGCCGATCCCATGCGCGGCCATCGCGGCGGCGTGGTCCGCATCGTCGCGCACCGCCAGCAAGCCGCCATGCACCATCGGGTGAAGCGTCTTGACCCGCCCGTCCATCATCTCGGGAAAGCCGGTCAGGTCGGCGATGTCGCGCACTGCCAGGCCCACATCACGCAGCGCGGTGGCGGTGCCGCCGGTCGACACCAGCTCGACACCGTGGCGGGCGAGGGACTGCGCGAGTTCGACGATGCCCGTCTTGTCGGATACCGAAAGCAGCGCGCGGCGAAGGGGGATGTCGGTCATGCGCGTGCCCATCGGCCAAGCGGAGGCGCGGGGCAAGCCTATTTGGCGCGGTGGAACAGCCAAGTGACGCTGGCGCCGCCCGGCGGCGACTGGCCCGACAGCACGATCTGGCGCGTCGCATGCGGGCGACCCGCTCCGTCGACCCACAGGCTGTCGTCGACCGCCAGCGTCGCCTCGCGACAGCGGAACTGCCACACCGCCCCGCCGGGCAGGCGCAGGAACGCGGCCTGATTGTCGGTCGTCGGCGACACCTCGATCCCCGGCGCCAGGTGAAAGCGAATCGCGAAGGGGATGTCGCCGCGCTGGCGCTTCTTGCCCGACGGGATCAACAGGTCCTCGCCGCGCAGGTCGCGCCCGTCGGCGGACAGCAGCAGCTGGCGGCGATGGATCAGGCCGTAACGCCGGACATAGCCGTCATGGCTGGCGTCGAGCCGGGCGGTGCCGCCCCCGTCCTGACGGCTCAGCTCGACCGAAGCGACCCCGCGCCCCAGCGTGCCGTCGCCGTGGATCGCGGTCGAATTACTGTCGTCGACGATCAGCGTCGAATGCGCCGCCGTGGTGCGCAGCCCTTCGGTCAGGCTGGCGGGCACCGACGCATGGACCGACCGCGCGCCCCCGCAATTGACCACCAGCCGGCGCGTGCCGTCGGAAAGCTCGAACGCCAGCGTCGACGCGCATCCGCCCTCGACCAGCCGCGCGACGGGCGGCGGGGCGGCGTCGATCACCAGCACCGTCTGACCGGCGGCGAGGCGATGATAGCCCCAGTCGCGCGCCTGGCGCAGCGGCCGGGTGCGCACGCCGGTCGCCTCGACAATTGCGGCGACCTGATCGGCCGCCACCGGGTTGCCGCCCTGCCAGCTCGACAGCGCACCGTCGCCCAGCGTGAGCCCCTGCAACGCGCCGACCATCCGCGCCAGCGTCGCGTCGATCAGTTCGGGCGGATCGATCCGCCGCGCGGCATAGGTCGCGCGCAGCATGGTCAGCACCATGATCGCGTCGATCAGCCCCAGCGGCGACCGGCCCGTCACCCCGCCGTCGCTGCCGACCGATGCGGCGATCGCGCGCGCCAGTCCCGCTTCGTCGAGCGCGCGGCGGGCATCGCCGCCCGGAATCATCAGCCCCGCCGCGACGATCCCCGCGCAAGCCGCGATCCGGCGCGGGCCGGCAGGCGCGCGATCGGCGGTGCGGTCCAGGTG
>NZ_LSKG01000059.1:0-271 GCF_001557005.1 Sphingomonas sp. CCH15-F11
TCCTTCAACAGCTCGGTCGAGTTCCAGTCGCGGTTCTTAGCGCCGAACCCCTCCGGCCCCACGTCACGCATCGCCAGCATGACATGCGCGTGCGGCTTGGGGGTGCCGTCCTTGGCCTTGTCCCAATGCACGTTGAGGTCCGCGACCATGCCGCGATCGACAAACTGTTTCTTCACGAAGTCCTTGGCGAGCGCGACGCCCTGCTTCTCGTTCATCTCGCGCGGAATCGAGAACTCCACCTCGCGGGCAAGCTGCGCGTCCTTGCGCTTCT
>NZ_LSKG01000060.1:0-1802 GCF_001557005.1 Sphingomonas sp. CCH15-F11
TCCTGGTCCTGGAACAGGTCGGGCAGGCGCATGGTGCGCAGCCTGAGGCCGTGGTCGATCAGGCCCATGTCGCTGGCGAGGGTGAGGACGTGCGCGCCGAACCCGCCGATTGCGTTTTCCTCGATCGTGACGGCGACCTCGTGGGTGGCAAGCAGCCGGCGGATCAGTTCCTCGTCGAGCGGCTTGGCAAAGCGCAGGTCCGCGACGCTCGTCGACAGCCCCCTCGCCTCGAGCGCGTCGGCCGCCTTCACCGCCTCCGCCAGCCGCGTGCCCAGCGACAGGATCGCCACCTTGTGCCCGGTACGCACCATCCGCCCCTTGCCGATCTCGAGCCGCTCGGGCACCTCGGGCAGCGCCACGCCCACCCCGTTGCCGCGCGGATAGCGCACCGCGATCGGCCCGGTGTCGTGGCACACCGCGGTATAGGTCATGTGCACAAGCTCGGCCTCGTCGGCCGCCGCCATCACCACGAAGTTGGGCAGCGTCGCCAGATAGGTGACGTCGAAGCTGCCCGCATGGGTGCACCCGTCCGCGCCGACCAGCCCGGCGCGGTCGATCGCGAACCTGACCGGCAGGTTCTGGATCGCGACATCGTGCACCACCTGGTCATAGGCGCGCTGCAGGAAGGTCGAGTAGATCGCGCAGAACGGCCGCATCCCCTGTGCCGCCAGTCCCGCCGCGAACGTCACCGCATGCTGTTCGGCAATGCCCACGTCGAACGCGCGGTCCGGATGCGCCTTTGCGAACTTGTCCACTCCCGTCCCCGACGGCATCGCCGCGGTGATCGCACAGATGCGGTCGTCGGTCTCCGCCAGCTTCGCCAGCGTCTCGCCGAACACATTCTGGTAGCTCGGCGGTCCCGGCGGCGCCTTGTCCTGCGCGCCGGTGATCACGTCGAACTTCTGGACGCCGTGATATTTGTCGGCCGACGCCTCCGCCGGGGCATAGCCCTTGCCCTTCTTGGTCACGACATGGACCAGGATCGGCCCCTCCTCGGCATCGCGGACATTTTCGAGCACCGGGATCAGATGGTCGAGATTATGCCCGTCGATCGGCCCGACATAGTAAAAGCCGAGCTCCTCGAACAACGTCCCGCCCATCGTGATGCCGCGCGCGAACTCATCCGTCTTGCGCAGCCCCGAATGCAGCGGCCGCGGCAGCCGCCGCGCCACCTTCTTCAGCGTCTCGCGCAGCCCCAGAAACTCCCGGCTCGACACGATGCGCGAGAGGTAGGCGGACAGGCCACCCACCGGCGGCGCGATCGACATGTCGTTGTCGTTCAAAATCACCACCAGCCGGTTGCCCGCCGGCTCGGCGTTGTTCATCGCCTCATACGCCATGCCCGCGCTCATCGCGCCGTCGCCGATCACCGCGATCGCCTTGCCCGGCTGATCCTTCAGCTTGTTGGCGATCGCAAACCCCAGCGCCGCCGAGATCGAGGTCGAGCTGTGCGCCGCCCCGAACGGATCATAGTCGCTCTCCGCACGCTTGGTGAACCCCGACAGCCCACCCCCCATCCGCAGCGTCCGGATGCGGTCGCGACGACCCGTCAATATCTTGTGCGGATAGCATTGATGCCCCACGTCCCAGATCAGCTTGTCGTCGGGCGTGTCGAACACATAATGCAGCGCCACCGTCAGCTCGACCACCCCAAGCCCCGAACCCAGGTGACCCCCCGTCACCCCCACCGCCGAAATCACCTCCGATCGCAGCTCATCCGCCAACTGGCGCAACTGGCCAGGCTTCAGCCTGCGAAGATCCTCGGGCGTGGCAACCGTATCCAGCAACGGCGTGTCGGGCGT
>NZ_LSKG01000007.1:0-6862 GCF_001557005.1 Sphingomonas sp. CCH15-F11
GCCCTGGCCTTCGCGATGCATTTTGCGCTTCTGGGGGCGTTCACCGCCGCAGCCGCGAGCGGCTTGTCGCTCGTGCAGCTTCTGGTCGCGATCACATCGAGCGATCCTCATCGCCGGCGTTCGCTGGACGGCTTGATGCTGGTCGCGTTGATGCTGCTCACCATCATGACCTGGCATGGAGCGCTGTCCGCGCTCGTGGCGTGCGCCAGTGTGATCAGCATGCGCGCGCGGTCCCAGAGATCGATTGTCCGGATGAAAGCGACCTTTCTCGTCGCTGCTCCATTCTGGCTGGCCCATAACCTGCTCGCAGGGGCGTATTTCGCGCTGGCCGTCGATCTGGTGTCGGTGGTCGGCAACCTGGCCGGGCTTATCATCGCCACCAACCGTGATCAGCCTCGCTGGACGGCCATCGGTTCCAATGTCGCGCGCTTCAAGGCCGTCATGGTTGGAGCTTGCTCGACCCTGCGACTGCCGGTTGGAGGCAAGCCCACCCAAGCAGCGGCCGCCGCCTCTTGAGCCGGAGTGCTCTCCCCAGCACGCCCATCGGCATAAACCGCGCGCGCAGGCATCCCGCGCACGTTGTCAGGTTGACCCTAGGGCAGTCGCCGATCGTACTGCGCGCCGCCTCGGTCGCCGACGCCAAAGCGCTTGCACGTTTGAAGATCGTGCTGAGCGCCGAAACGGAGCACATGGTGCTCGACGTCGCGGATCGTCGGGCGCTGCTACGGCGCACGCTGGAGGAGTTGACCGCCGTCGCGCGCAGCGAGCGGGGCATCTTCGTTCTGGAGCGAAACGGAAGCTTGCTGGGATACATCGACGTGCACGGTGTGCTGGGCGAGGAAGCCGCCGAGTTCGCCTCGTTCAGCCTAGCGCTCAGGCAGAGGTGGCGGGGGCTGGGGCTAGGCTCGGACCTGGTGTCGGCCGGGGAGGCGTGGGCGCGACGGAGCGGCTTCATTTTTCTCGTCATTCTCGTGGCGACGCGCAACGAACGTGCGCTCGCGCTTTACCAGCGGCTTGGATATACGATCTGCGCCGACCTCAGAACCGCGGGCGACGTGCGCAACGGCGTCGGCGACCATTATACAATGGGCCGTATGATCGCGCCCTGGCGGTCCGCGCCTCCGACCACATCCACCCTGAAATTCACCGAGCTTTCGTATGCCGCACAGTAAGTTGATCCTGTTGTGCCTGCTCGCGCTGGAGTATCCGAGCGCCGGCATCGCCCAGGAGCAAGCGCCGGCGAAGCCACGAACGGCGGCTGGGGCGTCGACGTTCATTCAGGATATGCTGACGCGCGGACCCGCGGAAGTGAAGCCTTGGCCGGGGTTCGTGCGAAGCGCGAAGATTGTTACGGTCACGGTGAAAGGCAATTGCGCGGTCACGATGGCGCTCGCCGACAAAAGCAGGATCCAGGTCATGCTCGACCGCGTGGTGGCCATCCGGCCGCTCTACTCGACGAACGCGCCGCAATCCTCGGTCGAGATCAGGAGCGGCGTACAGCCCTATGACGGCATTGACATCTTCGTCGGCGACAACGACGCCGTACGCCGGGTCACCGAGGCGCTCAGCTTCCTGCGCACATCCTGCGACACCACGTCCCGGACGGGGTTCTAAAGGGCCGTTTGAGAATAGCTTGAGCGGCGGCGGGCATCATTCAAGCTAGGAATGTGGCCCGAGCGAGCCGTAGCCGGATGGCTGATTTGAGCGACGCTCAGAAAATTCGGCACGGGGTTGTGACACCTGCAAACCCTCGGAAACGCTAGGGCAGGATGGCGGTGTCACAACCGACCGGTTTTGACACCTAAGTGGTTGTATATTGGTCAAGCAATTCGATCACGGCACAACTCGCCGCCCCGTCGCCCTCGCAACGGTCGATCGTCGTGGCAAGCAGGCTTTCGAGTTGCGCTAGGTCTGCCATTTTCGCGCGAACCCGCTCCAGGTGGTGGGCCGCGATCTCGCGGACCTCACTGCACGACGCCTGCGCGGGACCGCCAAGTGACAGGATCGCGCGCACCTCGGCCGGGGTGAAGCCGAGTTCACGCGCGCCACGGATGAATCCAAGGACGCGGACGTGGCCGGCCCCATATACTCGCCGGCCCCCGCTCGTGCGGGGTGGGGTCGCCACAATGCCGACGCGCTCGAAATAGCGGATCGTCTCGATGTTCACGCCGGTTCGGCGCGACAACTCGCCGATAGCTAGGCCTTTCTCATCCCTCATAATTCGCTTGCTCCTGTAGCCGCTACAGGAGGCATTAGGGGGTTATTCCGCCGGAGACGACTGATGAATAAAAGGATTTTGCCGCACGAAACCCTGGCCGCTTCCGCATCGCCACGCCGCGCCGACGCGGGGCTATCCGCCCTGGGTGCGCTGGCGAGCTTCGGCGCGGTCCTAGCCGCCGCATCCTGCTGCGTCTTGCCGCTCGCGCTGGCGGCGCTGGGCGTGGGGGCGGGCCTGTCGAGCACCTTCGCCGCGCTGATGCCTCTGCGCTGGGCCCTGACGGCGCTTTCCCTCGTCGGCCTGGCTGCCGGGTGGTGGGCGTATGTGCGGCGTCGGAGGACCTGCGCTGCGGATCGGTCCTGCACCGTGACCCTACCGTCCCGCGCAACTCCGATCATGCTCACGATCGGCACGACCCTGACGCTGACCGCGCTGATATGGGATCGCATTGAAGCGCCGCTTATAAAGGCGCTTTCCTGATGCAGCTCACCTCCACGCTGACCTGTCCCGAGTGCGGCGGTGTCGCGACCGAGACGATGCCCACCAACGCCTGCCAGTTCTTCTATGATTGCCGACATTGCGCGGCGGTGCTGCGGCCCCTGGCCGGCGACTGCTGCGTGTTCTGCTCGTTCGGCGATGTCCCATGCCCTCCGATTCAGGAGGCGAAGGCGAACGGGACCGTGGCGGGCTGCTGCGGGTGAGGGGGTATCGCACCTTTCAATCCGGGATGAGCGCGTAACCCCGGATTTGTAGATTCGCCAAGGTTGTAAGCGCCGAATCATCGATCTCAACGCCCGAAGCCACTTGGTTCGGCATGATCTCATTTCCGACCATGGCCTGACTGCAAACGCGGATTGAAACACCGGCTTTCTGGAGAGCGGCAATCAGCGCAGCGTTCGGGTTGGCCGCTACCTTCATACGCGCCGCATATGGCGCGTTCTGCAGGACGAGCGGGGTCGCGGGACCATGAATGATGACGGCGATGTCACCAGCCGGATGGACCTTGTCCGCGCCTAGCAGGTTCACGAAGCGCGCGACCTTCTCAAGGCTGGGATTCACTTTGTCGGGAGAGCTTGCGGCCTTGGTGACATTGAACAAGACGCGGTAGCGAAGCTTGGGATCGGGCCGCTCGGCAGCACTGGGCACGGCCACGATCCCGCCAAATCCCGGTATTACGGGATAAACCAGATTATCCTGTGCAGCTAGCGAGGTGCCGCCGGTCAGCATCGTTGCCGCGAGCAGAAATGTGGCGAAAGCTCTTTTTGGCAACCTTGCTCTCCTGTTGGACGGTAGGCGCTGCATAAACTCTCCAGAAGTGGGAGCCTACGCCTACGCAACACTGAACTGGCCCATCATTCCATTATCCTCATGTTCAAGGATATGGCAGTGATACATGAAGGGAGCGCTCTTGGCCGGCTGATCAAATCGGATGAGAAGCTCCACCGGTTCCTTGACGAGGACCGTGTCGCGCGGCCCCTGGTCGAGAACATCGGGCTGCCCGCCACCGCGGGTGAGAACATCAAAGTGGACGCCGTGAATATGGATCGGGTGGCGCATCATTTCGCCAGACACCTCCCATATTTCGGTGGAGCCTAGCTTCACCGTCTCATCGATGCGATTCATGTCGAATGGCTTGCCATTGATCGTAAGGCCGCCACCGCCGCTTCCTGAGCCCATCATGCCGCCCATGCCCATGTTGAGGCTCAGACGGCGACGGCGCACCGCCTTGCTGGCGTCGGGCCCAGTTCGTGATGCCAGAAGGGTCGGCACGACGCCGCTGGCACGAGCCTGTCCCAACGGCCGTGGTTCAAACCGCAGCACGGTCGCTGGTGCCGCGGCATCGGTCCTTCGGGCGCCACGCCCCATCATACCCATGCCGCCCATCATCGAGCTGTTGGTATCAGCCGCCGTCACCAGCGAGGCGGACCTACCGTCCGTGAAGTCCACGAGAAGCTCGGCACGTTGGCCCGGCGCCAAGGTTATGGCTTCCAATGCCACTGCGTGTTCGAGCAGCCCCCCTTCGGTTCCGATCCAGTGAAAGCTCCGCCGATCGGAAAACGACAGCTCATAAATCCGCGCGTTCGATGCGTTGACGAGCCGCAGGCGAACCAACCGATTTGGCACCGCCGCCAGCGGATTCACCGCGCCGTTCACAAGGATCGTGTCGCCGCGCCGGCCCTGCATGGCGACCATCATGCCGCCTGGCATGACAAGGCGACCATTTTCGAACTGGCGATCCTGGATGAGCAGGGGCAGATCGTCCACGCCATATTCTGACGGGAGCCCCAGGCCCTGCTCTTCGTCGTCGGTTACCAGCAACGCCCCAGCCAGGCCCGAATAGACTTGCTCGGCCGTCAACCCATGGACGTGTGAGTGATAAAGGAGGGTCGCTGCGGGCTGCCGGATCGGGAGCGTGGGCCGCCAGGTCGCGCCCGGCGCGATGATCTGATGGGGGCCGCCATCCAGCTCTCCGGGGATCAGAAGCCCGTGCCAATGCACAGTCGTGTCCGCGTTGAGCCCGTTGGTCACGACAGCCGCCACGTCGTCGCCACGGCGCACCCTGATCGTCGGTCCGAGATAGCTGCCATTATACCCGAGCGTGTCACTCGGCCGGCCTGGATAAAATGAAGTCGTTCCGGACTGGACCCGTAGCGCGAATGAGCGGCCAGGCCGTGCGTCCAACAGCGGCGGCATCGGAAGCGGGTTTGCACCTCCCCCGCCGAGGCCCGGCGTGGAGCGCGAGCAAGCGGTGGTTGCGAACAATGCCGCTCCGCCAGCCAACAGCGAACGTCGATCGAGCATCTAAATCTGTCCCAGCGTGCAGCGCAGCTCGGAAGCGATACGGACAGCCTGGTCGATCAGCATGGGGTTACCTCGCACTCCGGCGCTTCGAAGGAGCCTCGATGGCTTGGCGAAATAGTAGCTCACGGGGGGAACCTCCTAGCTGGCGCTTGATCGAACACCACTCCATCATATATGCTACATATAAGATGTTTGGAGCAACTGTGCCATCTTCCCTCGTTAAAATGTCTCCGGAGCTTCTGGAGGAAAAGGCCGGCGAAGCGGAAGCGTTCCTCCGTTCGCTTGCGAGCCGGCACCGTCTGATGATCCTGTGCAGCCTGCTCGGCGGGGAGTTGTCGGTAACCGATCTGGGCGAACGCCTCGGACTGACACAGTCGAATTTGTCCCGCCATCTGGCCACGCTGCGCGACGAAGGCCTGGTCGGAACACGGCGGGAGAAAACGACGATATTCTACCGCATCACGTCCGAGCGCGTGCTGCCGATCCTGACGGAACTCTACGCACTCTTTTGCGCCGGTGACGAAGCTGAGAGCAGAGAATCCTGACGATGGAGGGTTTCACCCCATTCTCGGCCATCGTGGGCGGCGCGCTAATCGGCCTCTCGGCTTCCTTCCTGTGGATCGCCAATGGGCGCATCGCTGGAATCAGCGGCATCGTCGGCGGGGTGCTTGCGCCTGTCCGCGGCGAGATGGCCTGGCGCGCAACATTCCTGGTCGGCCTGCTCGCCGCGCCCTTGCTCTACCGGGCGGCGGGCGGCCTGCTACCGGACCTCACGTCGCCGGCCCCAGTCGCCGTCGTGATCGCAGCCGGCCTTCTGGTGGGATTTGGGACTCGGCTCGGGAGTGGTTGCACCAGCGGGCATGGCGTCTGCGGAATAGCGAGGCTCTCGCCCCGCTCGCTCGCCGCGACAGGCGTCTTCCTCATCACAGCGGCCGCGACTGTGTACGTCGCCCGACACGTCATCGGACTCTGAGCAATGAGGAAGCTGCTCATCGCGCTCGCCTCGGGGCTCATTTTCGGCTTCGGCCTGATCGTCTCCGCCATGATAGCCCCCAGCAAGGTTCTGGCGTTTCTTGATGTCGCCGCGCCGTCGTGGGACCCGAGCCTTGCCTTGGTGCTGGCCTCGGCCGTCATGGTTTCAGCGTTGGGATTTGCACTCGGCCGAAGGCGCGATGCTCCGCTTTTCGCACCGGCGTTCAATGGGCCATCGTCCCGGTCCCTGGACAAGAAGCTTCTCTCGGGCGCGGCTTTGTTCGGCGTCGGATGGGGCCTCGTCGGCTACTGCCCTGGTCCGGCCCTGGTCGCCCTGAGCCTCGGAGCGCCGGCGGCGCTGGTGTTCGTCGTGGCGATGCTGGCGGGCATGGGCGTCTTCGCCCTTCAGGAACGTTATCGCGCAGCCAGGCCCGGGGCAAACCCATGACGCCGGTCGACATCCTCACGCTCATATCCGGTGTCGTCGTCGGCTTTACCCTCGGGGTGATCGGCGGCGGCGGCTCGATCCTTGCCCTGCCGTTGCTGCTGTATGTCGTGGGCATGAAGGACCCGCACGTCGCGATCGGCACGAGCGCGCTGGCGGTGGCCGCCAATGCCTTCGCCAACCTGATCCAGCACGCCCGGGCCGGAACCGTGAAGTGGCCCTGCGCCCTCGTCTTCGGGGCATCGGGCGTCATAGGCGCCCTGATCGGCTCCACCCTGGGCAAGATGGTGGCGGGTCAGCATCTCCTGGTGCTGTTCGCAGGCGTGATGATCGTGGTGGGGGTTTCCATGCTGCGCGGCAAATCCGGCGGCGGCGACCCGGGCGTGCGGATCACGCGCCCCATCGCTGTGCGGCTCGTGGCGATC
>NZ_LSKG01000061.1:0-41779 GCF_001557005.1 Sphingomonas sp. CCH15-F11
GCCGACGAAGTTTCGCACCACGTCGGCGCCGGCGCAGAAATGATCGCCTTCCGCCAGCGTCAGGAACGCGCGCGCCTTGGCATCCAGGGCCGAATTGATTGCGGCTTCAAACCCCTCCAGCCCTTCGAGTGCGAACAGGTTCATCGGCGGGTCGCTGAACGTGGCGATGGCGAGCGCACCGTCCATTTCGAACTTTACGGTCATCAGATTGCTCCTGGCGTTGAAGGGGACGACGTCATGAAACCTGCCGTTCCATCCCGCGCCAGAACGGCTCGCGGAGTTGGCGGCGGAGGATTTTGCCCGTCGGATTGCGTGGCAGGTCGGCGACGATGTCGATCGCCTTGGGCAGTTTGAAACCGGCCAGGCGCGGGCGGAGAAAGTCGATCAGGCCGTCGAACGTGATGCTGGCGCCTGGCCGTGTGACGATCGCGGCACGTACTGCTTCGCCCCAACGGGTGTCGGGGACGCCGAACACCGCCGCGTCGGCGATCGCGGGATGGTCGCGCAACACGTGCTCGATTTCGCCAGGATAGATGTTCTCGCCGCCCGAGATGATCATGTCGCGTTTGCGGTCGACGATGAAGAAATAGCCGCGTGCGTCGCGCAATCCGACATCGCCGGTGCGGAACCACCCATTGGTCAGGACAGCGGCGTTCTCGTCGTCGCGCCGCCAATAGCCGCGCATGACCTGGGCCGAACGGCACCAGAACTCGCCCACCACCCCGTCGGCGCACGGATCGCCGCGCGAGTCTGCGACGATCAGTTCCGCGCCCGGCACGGGTCGGCCGCACGAGCCAAGCAATGTCGGATCACGATGATCCTCCGGCCGCAGCCAGGTGATCGGTCCGCTCGTCTCCGTGAGACCATAGAGCTGGGTCAGTCGCAGATGGGGCAATTCCACGATCGTCCGGGCCAGCAGTTCGGCGGGGATCGGCGCACCGGCATAAGTGAGCGCGCGCAGGCACGCCGTGCGTCCGGGCGTCTCCGCTTCAAGCGCCAGCAGCAGCGGGATCATGGCCGGCACGACCAGGATGAAGTCGGGACGATGCACGTCGAGCGCGCGACCGACCTCGGCGGGGCTGAATTCGCGCAGGAGGATGTGGCAGGCCCCGCGTGCCAGCCCGAGCAGGACGAGGCCAAGCCCGGCGATATGGCCATGCGGCAGGGTCACGAGCGACACGGTGTCGCCGGTGACCGCGTCCCATGGCGAGTCGGCGTCGGCGGCGCCCGCAGCGCCGAAGGCAAACAGGTTGCGGTTGGTTAGCTGTACGCCCTTGGCGACGCCGCTGGTCCCGCTGGTATAAAGCTGAACGCAGACGGCGTCGGCATCGCCGCCGCCGCCTGGGTCAACCGGCGCGTGAGGTGCACGCCACGCCGCCAGCGCCGCGCCGGTTTCAATGACGCATGCAAAGCCGTGATCGGCCTGCAGTGCTGTCGCGATCGGCGCGAAGCGGGCATCGAAGAACAGGCAGCGCGCGTCGCAATCCGCGATGATCGCCGCCACCTCCGTCAGCGACAGCCGGGCATTGATCGGCACCGGCACCACCCCCGCCCGCGCCGCGCCGATACAGATTTCGTAGAATTGCGCCGAACTGTCGGCAAGGATGGCGATGCGATCGGCCGGCTGGACTCCGGCAGCGACGAGGGCGGCGGCGACCTGGTTGGCGCGCCGGTCAAGCTCGGCGTAGCTGAGGGCGCCGGCAGCATCGATCAGTGCGTTACGTGCAGGGTCCTGCTGCGCCTCGGCGCGACCCAACCCGGCAAGCGTTGCCTGTGCCATGATCCGTCTCCGGACCGCTTTTTGGCTCTGACGGCGCGGCCCGAACGGATGAGACCCTTTTTCCGGCGATACGACTGTCGGCCAGACGACAAAGTTGGAAAATTTCCGGAGCCCGCGGGGCAGCCCGGCACGTCAGCGTGACGTGGCGCGCCGATGACTTGCCCGGAATGCGACCAGCCCCGGCCGGTCGAGAATGGTCACGCGGCCGTATTGCGTGGCAATCAGGCCGCGTGCGCGAAGCGCGGCGACGATTTCATTGACGCTCGCCCGCGTCACGCCGGACATCATTGCGAGGTCGGCCTGGGAAACCTGCAGCCGCGTCTGCCCGCTTGCTTCAGCCAGCGCCAGGATGCGACCGGCGACCCGCGCCGGCATCGGCAACGTGCAAAGCTCCTCGATCAGCATCAGGAAGGCGCGCATCCGTTTCGACATTTGTCGTGCCAGCGCCGCGTCGATTTCGGGAAATGCGGCACGCAGCCGGGCGAGCGTGTCGACCGACCAGACCCGCAACACGGTTTCGCCGCGGGTTTCGATGAACACGGGATAGGGCTCACCGTCGAGCGCCGAGCTGTCCGCCACGACGTCGCCGGCGCGGTTGATGTAGAGCAGCACCTCGCGCCCATCCTCGTTCAGCAGGAACTGGCGGACTTCGCCCGAGACGATCTGGAAGAATTCGCGGGTGTGGTCGCCCTGCTGATACAGCATTGTCGCAGGCGCAAGCGTGCGGGTCTGGGCCGCGTCAGTGACCGCGCTTGCAGCCATCGGCGAAAGCTCGGATAGCCAGTTGAAGCCCGGTTTCATCATGGCCCCGCAATCACGCTCCCTTGTCCTGCGAAGGTCGGCCGCAGGCCACCGGCGCAAACCGATACGACATTCACGTCCCGCGTCCATCGCGCGAAAATGTCCTGGGTGGCCAGAGGATGGTTGGACACCGGTCGAACCGGCCGCCGCCGGACCGGACGTCGACCCAGGATTGAAAAGGGGTTGCACGCGTTGCACGCGGCGGCGCAAATGGCACAGTCTGCGCGGTCAGGCGCGGCGAAACGGCAGCACCGGGTAGTCGGACGGGGAAAACCAGCGTGCGTATGCAAAGCGGCGGGATGAGGGAGCGCAAGAAGGCGCAACGCCGCCAGGAAATCATGCGATGTGCGAAAAGCCTGTTTGTGCGCCACGGCTATGCGTCGGTGCTGTTCGACGATATCGCGCTTGCCGCCGATGTGTCGGTCGGCACCGTCTACAATTATTTTCCAACCAAGTCCGAGTTGCTTTTTTCGCTGTTTGAAGCCGAAGCCCGCGATCTGGCTGACACGGTCACGAAAATGCCGCTTCGCGGCACGCTCGAGGATCAGATCGTCGGCACGTTCGAACAGGCCTTTTCAGCCATCAGCCATATCGAGCCCGTGCTGTGGCGGCATGTCGTTGCCGAAGTGCTGCTGGCGCCTGAGACGTTCGTGAAGCGGTGGCTGGTGGTGGAGGATCACCTGACCGTGCGGATCGGCGAGATGATCGCGCGGGAACGCGGTGACATCGTGGCCGTCGGGCCCGCCCTGACGGCGACGCCGCACGAGCTGGGCAGAGCGTTCTACGCCATCGGAAAAGCGGGCTTTTACGCCTATATCGGCATCTCGCATCACGACAAGGAAGCCGCACTGGCCACGATGTTCCAGCAGCTTCGCTGGCTGGCATCCGCCCTGTTCGGTACCGCGCAGGCCGGCTGACGCCGGCCCCGCTGCCGCCCAATCACGTTCCAACCCGGATAAAGCGCGCGGCGCGCCACGCGCGTGGTGTGTTCACGCGTGCCGACTGACGGGCATCCGCGCGACAAAATATTGATAGCTTAAATAATAGAGCTGGGTTAAGCTTTATCTGCGCGGACGCACCGAGATGTGCCGCGCCAGGGAGGGAAAGCGCGACGACGGCAGGGGCCGATCCGCATGCAATTGCCGGAGGTGCCGATCCGCCATTCCTCAAAAACAGCAGCAAACAGAAAACGATATGCAAGAGGGGATTACGATCATGACCGCAGCAAGCCGCCGTCATTTCCATTTGGGCGACTCGCGTCGCCGTCGGTCGCGCACCTGGTTGCTTTCGACGCTCGGGCTGGCGGCACTGGGATGGTCGACCGGCGCGCTCGCCCAGGACACGCCGCCTGCTGCCGAAGACGAGGGTAACATCGAAGAGATCGTCGTCACTGCCACCGGCCGACAGCAAGCGGTGCAGGAAATTCCGGTCGCGGTGAACGTGGTCAGCGGCGATCAGATCGTCAATGCCGGCGTCGTCGACATCCGCGGCATCCAGCAGCTCGCGCCGTCGCTCAAGACGACCACCGGCCAGTCCTCGGCCACCGGCGTCGTCCTGACTATTCGCGGCATCGGCACCGCCGGGGACAATCCGGGGTTCGAGCCTGCGGTCGGCGTGTTCGTCGACGGCGTGTTTCGCGCGCGCGCCGGGTCGGCGCTTTCCGAACTGCCGCCGCTCGATCGTGTCGAGGTGCTGCGCGGGCCGCAAGGCACCCTGTTCGGGCGCAATACCTCGGCCGGCGCACTCAATATCGTCACGGCCGGTCCGGCCTTCGATCTGGGCGGCTATGTCGATGCCAGCTACGGCAATTTCGACGAGGTGGAAATCAAGGCGGGGGTCACCGGCCCGGTGTCGCAGCAGGTGGCGTTGCGGTTCGACGGCGGTTATCACCGCCGCGACGGCTTCATCACCGACGTCAACAGCGGCAACGACATCAACAATATCGACCGCTATTTCCTGCGTGCGCAGGCCCTGTATGACACCAGCGACGTCACCTTCAGGCTGATCGCCGACTATGCCGCCACCGACGAGCGATGCTGTGGCGCGATCAACACGCTCAGCGGCCTGAGCCTGCCGTTGGACAATACCAATGCGATCATCGGGCGTATCGCCACGTCATCGCTCAATCCCATAGCCAGCACGCCGGCGCTCAACGGGGTGCCGGGCCGCATCGGTCTGCCGGCCTATGAGCGCGGCAGCCGGCTGATGGCGGTCTCGCCCGGGCGCAGCCTGTTGGAACAGGTCGATGAATGGGGCGTGTCGGGTGAGTTGACCTGGGATCTTGGAAGCGTCGCGATCAGTTCGATCACCGCTTATCGCGACTGGGAAGCGCGGCGCGGTCAGGACATCGATTTCAGCGGCATCGACCGCGCCTATCGTGACGGTTACCAGACGGGCCTTTCGGATTTCACCCAGGAGGTCCGCCTGCGCGGGTCTGCGTTCGACGACAAGCTCGACTGGCTGGTCGGTGCGTTTTACCTGAACGAGCGGCTGTTCGTGAACGACCGCATTCAGCTCGGCGCGCAGGCCAACCAATATGTCGACACGATCATCAACGGCCTGACCCGCAATCCCGCGACCCTGCCCAACGGCCTGCAGCTGCACGGCACATTGGGCCCGACAGTGCCGCTGTTCGGGCAAGTCGCGCTGGCGTCCAACCCCGCGCTGCGCGCGCAGGCATTGGCCGATCCGGTGCTGTTCAACCTGTTCAACAGCCCGGTGCCGGGAAATCCATCGGGTTCGGGCCACCAAAGCGAAGCCTATCGCGTCAATACCGATGCCTTTGCGGTGTTCACCCACAATATCATCGAGTTGACCGACCGGCTGTCGCTGACCCTGGGCCTGCGCTACAATTACGAGCGCAAGACGCTGAACGCGAACCAGAACGCGGTGACGCCGACCTGCGATTTCCTGCAGCGCACCGACCCGCGCGGGGCGGCATACCGTGCCGCGCTGATTTCGGTCGCCCAGTCGGCGACCAATCCGCTCGGCCTGTTTGCGCCCGCCTATCTGCTTGGGTGCAATCCGGTCATCAACTCGGAATTCAACGGCGTGCGGTCGGACAGCCGGACGGAAAACGAGTTCACGGGAACCGCGAAGCTGTCGTTCAAGCTGACCGACGACGTGCTGCTCTATGGCGGCTATGACCGGGGCTACAAATCCGGCGGCTATAATCTCGATCGCGGCAGTTACGACTCGGTCTTTCTGGGCGGGAACGGACCGCAGGCCACGGATCTCGAGTTCGGCAATGAAACCGTCAACGCCTATGAAGTCGGGGTCAAGACGACGATCGGGCAGCGCGTCCGGCTGAACGCGACATTGTTCTACCAGGATTTTGCCGGTTATCAGTCGAACCGCTTTCTGGGCAGCAACTTCGTCGTGCTGAACTATGCGCAGTTCATCTCGCAGGGCATCGAGCTTGAGAGCTCGGTCCGGGTGACGCCGGACCTGAACATCGAGGCAGGCTACACCTATATCGACTCCGAGGTCACCGATCCCCGGGCGGGTCCCGACGACGGGCAGCAGGGGGCCAATACCCCCGAACACACGATCACAGGGTCGGTGACCTGGACGCCGCCGATCGCCGACGGCATCGACGGCCTCGCCCATATCGATGCGCGCTATCAAAGCGAGACGTTCCCGCTCAACGATCTGGCCGCGCGGCCCTTCACGCGCAACGGCGACTTCGTGATCGTCAATCTGCGCGCCGGGGTCAGCTTCAACGACGGCAAATACACCGTCGAGGGGTATGTCGAGAATCTCTTCGACACCTATTTCAACATCACCGCGCTGCCGGTTCCCGAACAAGGCTCCAGTTTCGCCAATTACCCGTCGCCGCCGCGTTTCTACGGCCTTCGCGTCGTGGCGAAAATGTGAGGTGGGACCGATGGGTCGGAGGGGCAGAGAATGACGCGCGATTGCACGCAGTTCTATGTTGACGGCGCGTGGGCGGATGCGGTCGAGACGAACTGTATTGACGTCATCAATCCGGCGACCGAAAGGCCGGTCGGATCGGTTGCGATCGGCGACGCGCGCGACGTGGATCGTGCCGTTGCCGCCGCCCGACGGAGCTTCGACAGTGGCGCGTGGCGGATGCTGCCGGCCGTCGAGCGTGCAGCCGCGCTTGACCGCGTCTGCGACGAATTGGTGGATCGGCGCGACGCCATCGCCGATCTGCTGATCGCCGAAACCGGGCTGCCACGACAGATCGTCCCCATCCTGCATGTCGATCACGCGATCGGGTTCATTCGCTATTACGCCGATCTGATCCGCACGACCGCCTTTGTCGAAGACCGCGCGATTCCGGGCGGAACCGCGACGGTGCAGCGGCTGCCGGTCGGGGTCGTCGCGGCGATCGCGCCGTGGAACGTGCCCTTGCTCGCCGCCTTCAGCAAGATCGGGCCCGCGCTGGCGGCGGGATGTTCGGTCGTGTTCAAGCCATCGCCGGAAACCCCGCTGCACGCATTTCTGGTTGCCGAAGCCTTTGCAGCCGCGGGCCTGCCGGCCGGCGTGTTCAACCTGGTGGTCGCCGACACCCCCGGCAGTGCGCATCTGTGCGCGCACCCGGATATCGACATGGTCGCGTTTACCGGCAGCACCCGGGTTGGGCAGTCGATCGCTGCCGCCTGTGCGCCGGCGATGCGGCGTTACGCACTTGAACTCGGCGGCAATGCCGCGGCGATCGTGCTCGATGACGCGCCCGCTGAGTTGCTGGCGGCGGGCCTGACCGTAACCGGGCTGGCGCTCAACAATGGCGAGGCGTGCATCGCGCAGCGCCGTGTCCTGGTACCCCGCCGTCGCCATGATGAAATCGTCGAGCTGCTGGTCGCCGGCGCGCGGGCGTTGCCGATCGGCGATCCCGACGATCCGGCGACGGCATTGGGGCCGATGATCAACGCCGCGCATCGCGACCGGGTGCTCGCGTACAGCGACATCGCGTCACGCGAAGGCGCGGTCGTCGCGACCGGCGGCGGCAGGGTTCGCGATCGCGACGTCGGTTATTTCGTCGAGCCGACCGTCTATGCCCGGGCGACCAACGCCATGCGGATCGCGCGTGAGGAGATTTTCGGCCCGGCCATTTGCGTGATCCCCTATGACAGCGAAGCCGAAGCAATCGCGATTGCGCAGGATACCGAATTTGGATTGTCGAGTTCGGTCTGGACCGCCGATCACGCGCGCGGCACCGCGCTCGCGCGCCGGCTTCGCGTCGGATCGGTATATGTCAACGCGTCGCTGGGGCTGCATGCGAACGTGCCGTTCGGCGGGTTCGGCCAATCGGGGGTCGGCCGCGAACTCGGGCCGGAAGGGCTCGACGAATATCTTGAAACGCAGGTGGTGATCTGTCCGCAGGTCGGCGCGCCCTGAGCGGGAAAGGTTCTTCACATGGAAATCACGGCCGCAGTCACCCGCGCGAAATCGGCCCCCTTCCAGATCGAGCAGGTCGAGCTGGAAGCGCCGCGGGCGAATGAAGTCCTGGTGCGCATGGTCGCATCGGGTATCTGCCATTCCGACATCGGCGCGCGCGATCAGATCCTGCCAATCCCGCTGCCGATCGTGCTGGGCCATGAGGGCGCCGGCGTGGTCGAGGCCGTCGGCACGGCGGTGACAAAGCTCAACGTCGGGGATCATGTCGTGCTCAGCCGGTTGAGCTGCGGCCAGTGCGGCGAATGCGCGGCCGGGCGATCGAACTTCTGCGTGCATATCACCGGGCTCAATCTGGGCGGATGCCGACCGGACGGGTCAACGGGGCTGTGCGCGGCGGGCGAACGGCTGAACGGGCGCTTCTTCGGGCAATCGAGCTTTGCCACGCACGCCCTGGCGCATGAGCGCAATGCGACGCCGATCGATCCCGGGTTCGACCTGCGGCTGGCTCCGGCATTTGCCTGCGGCACGCTGACCGGCGCGGGCGCGGTGCTCAACGGGCTCAAGCCCGAAATCGGCAGCTCGATCGCTATTTTCGGTGCCGGCGCAGTGGGACTTGCGGCGCTGCTGGCCGCGGTCGCGGTGGGTTGCACCACGATCATCGCCATCGATCGCAACGCGCAGCGACTGGCGCTCGCGCGCGAGCTGGGTGCGACCCATGTCGTCCAGGCGGGCGATGTGCCGCTGGCGCAGGCGGTTCGCGCCATCGTGCCGACGGGGGTCGATTTCAGCATCGAAGCAACGGGCGTTGCCGATGTCGCCCGGGCAGCCGCGGACTGCCTGTGCGCGGGCGGCACCTGCGGCTTGCTCGGCATCGGGCCGATGGGACAGGAAGTTCGCTTCGACCATCTGCAGCTCGCCCTGATGGGGGTGGCGGTACGCGGCTTTCCCACCGGCATCGCCGAACCCGACCTGCTGATCCCGCGCCTGATCGCGCTGCACGCGGCAGGACGCTTCCCGGTCGAACGGCTGGTCACGCATTTTCCGTTCCACGAAATCAATGCTGCCGCCACGGCATCGTGCGACGGCTCGGCGATCAAGCCGATCCTGTTGTTCGACACCGCCTGATCCGCGCGGTGAGATATCGCCCGAATGCATTGATGACCGCCGCCAGATGCTTTATGTAGCGTGTGCTACATTATTGGGGGGCGAGTTCAGATGCAGACGCAGGATAAGGAAACGACCGGCCGGGGCGGCGTTTGGGACGCGCGCGGCCTCGCGCTGACGCCTGTGGCGACTTGTGTGTTGCTGTTCCAGGGTGTGGTGGAATGGTATCTCGCCGCACTGTTCATCAAGCATCTCGGTCCGATGGGTGTGTTCGAGGGGGTGTGGCTGCCGCTCCTTTACGGCCTCGCGGTTCCGTTCATCCTGCCGGCGGTGCTGCTCGCGCGCTGGTCGGTCGGCTATCCGAAGGCCGCGACGGTCGTGCCGGTCGCGATCGTTTCCGCGACTGCCACCCTTTGCGACGGCATCGCCATCGCCTGGTTCCAGTCGGCGATCTACGGCCCGGACCCCGCAATCGTCGCGCTGGGTGGCGGCTGGCTGCTGTGGGGCATCGGCGTGGGCCTGTTCATCTCGGTCGCCATGTCGCTCCGGCCGAGCGTCAAGCGTGGCGACTGAGCTCAAAATGCTGGCGCTGGCCGGGCTGCTGACGCTCGGCCTGTCGCTGCTGACGATCGTCGCCTATTTCTTCAGGTTCGGCGGTGCGGCGTTGCGTGATAATCGTGAGGGCGACGGGCCGCTGCCCGGGCTGGTCGGTCGCACGGTGCGAACGCACCATAATCTGATCGAGGCGCTGGTTCCGTTCGCGGCCGTGGTGGTCGCCGCCCAGCTTGCCGGCATTTCCAATCCGGTCACGGTCGAGGCCTCGGCGATATTCCTCGCGGCGCGGATTGCCCATGCGGCCCTCTATCTGGCGGGCGTTCGCGTTTTGCGGTCGGCTGCCTTCTATGTCGGGGTCGGATCGACAATTGCCATCGCCATCCAGTTGCCGCTGGCCCCTTGATCCCGACACGCACCGCGCGCTGATCCGTCCGCAGAGGCTGAACCCGACACGCGCCGACAATATGCTTGTAGTGAACCATAATTATATGCTTAGGTAGATATAATGTGCTGATGTAGAGGAGGGAGGCGTGACCATGGCAGACGTTGCTCCCCCGGTGTTGGTGACCGAGTTTGACGGCGGCGTGCGCCTTACCCTCAACCGCCCGGGGCGGCGCAACGCCGTCGATGAAGCGATGCTCGACCTGCTCGACCAGGCGTTTCGCGCGGCAGCGACAGACCCCGCCGTCCGGGTGGTCACGATCACCGGCGCCGGAGCCGCATTTTGTGCGGGTGCCGACCTTCACCACGCGATGCAGGCGGGCCCGGAGGGCATCGCCGCGTTCGTTGACCGCGCGGGCCGGGTCTACAACGCCATCCGCAACTTTCCCAAGCCGGTGGTCGCGGCCTTGAACGGGCTGACGATCGCGGGGGGATTGGAACTGGCGCTTGCGTGCGACATCATCGTTGCGGTCGATGGCGTGATGATCGGCGATGGGCACGCCAATTTCGGTATGTTCCCGGGTGCCGGCGGCGCCGCGTTGCTGCCGACGCGGATCGGTTATCATGCCGCGATGCACCTGTTGTGCACGGGCGCGCTGGTGCCGGCGGCGCGCATGATGGAACTCGGCCTGATCCAGCAGATCGCCACGGCCGCCGATTTTCCCGAGCTGCTCGCACGCATCGAGCACGACGTCGCATCAAAAAGCGCAACGGCCCTCGCCGCGATCAAACGGTTGGCGCGCCACGCAAGCTGTGCGGGCGATGAGGCGATGCTGGACGCCGAATATGAGGCGTTCGCCGCGCATCTGGATTCGGACGATTTTGCCGAAGGCCTGCAAGCCTTTGCCGAGAAGCGCGCACCTCGGTTCAACGCCGCGGCAAATCGGCGAGTTGCGCGATGAACGCTGCGTCAAAGCCGATGATCATCGGAGTCGGCATGACCGAGTTCGGCCGGCACCTTACCCGCCCGGTGCGCGATCTAGCAGGCGAGGCGATCCGGCTGGCGCTGGCGGATGCGGCGCTGTCGATCGGTGACATCCAGATGGTCTATTTCGGCAACGCGACCCAGGGCGCGACCGAGGGCCAGGGCAGCATTCGCGGCCAGGTGGTGCTGCGCCATTTGGGCTTCGAGGGCATCGGCGTCGTCAATGTCGAAAACGCCTGTGCGACCGGGGCGACCGCGCTGATCGAAGCGGCCAAGGCCGTGCGTGCCGGCGCATGCGACATCGCGCTGGCGGTCGGGGTCGAGAAGATGGTGTTCGAGGACCGCGGCAAAATGGCCGGCGTGTTCGAAGGCGGCATGGACGTGACGCGCATCGACCAGACCATTGCCGATATGGCCGCGCTGGGCGATGGCGTGACGGTGCCGGACGACTTCACCGGCATGGCGCAATAC
Source organism: Sphingomonas sp. CCH15-F11 (assembly GCF_001557005.1). Lineage (NCBI taxonomy): Bacteria > Pseudomonadati > Pseudomonadota > Alphaproteobacteria > Sphingomonadales > Sphingomonadaceae > Sphingomonas > Sphingomonas sp. CCH15-F11. The sequence continues at coordinate 11,442 of NZ_LSKG01000061.1, forward strand.
AGCCCGTTCATGGATGTCTATGCCGGGTTGGGCCGGATGCACATGCGCGAATATGGCACCACGATCGAACAGATCGCCGCCGTCGCCGCGAAGAACCACCAGAACAGCGTGCTGAACCCGCACGCTCAGTACCGGCGAGGCATGACCGTCGAGGAGGTGCTGAACGCGCGCGGTGTCACCTATCCGTTGACGGTGGCGATGTGCGCGCCGGTCAGCGACGGGGCGGCCGCGGCGATCGTCTGTTCCCCCGCCGTCGCACGGCGGCGGGGGCTTTGCGGCCGGGCGCTGGCGATTGAGGGGACGGCGCTGCGCAGCGGCGTGGATCGCGATCCGCGCGACCTCGACCGGCATATCTCCGCGCTGACCGCGCATGACGCCTACGCCGCCGCCGGCATGGGGCCGGGCGACATGTCGCTTGCGGAGGTGCATGATGCGACCGCGGTCGGCGAAATCATGCAGATCGAGCATCTCGGCTTTTGCCCGCGCGGCGAGGGCGGGCCATATTCGGCGCGCGGCGCGACACGGATTGACGGCCGCATCCCGGTCAATCCCTCTGGCGGGCTCGAGGCAAAGGGGCATCCGATCGGGGCCACCGGATTGGGCCAGATTTATGAGCTGGCAACGCAGCTACGCGGTGAGGCGGGCGCACGCCAGGTTGCTCAGGCGCGGTTCGGCATCGCCGAAAATGGCGGCGGCGTCCTGGGTGCCGAAGAAGCGGTGTGTGCCGTCACCATCCTTTCCGCACCAACCAAGGGGCTTTGACATGGATATCGCCGGACGCGTGGCAGTGGTCAGCGGCGGCGCATCGGGCCTTGGCCTGGCGACGGCGACGGCGCTCGCCCGGGCGGGGGCTAAGGTGGCGTTGCTCGATCGCGATGGTCGTGCTGCAGAGGCCGCCGCGGCGGGTATTGGTGGCGATGCGATCGGTATCGCCTGCAATGTCGCTGATGAGGCCGAGGTCGCGGCCGCGCTCGCGCTCAGTCTCGACCGGCTCGGCCCCTGTTCGGCGGTCGTTACCTGCGCCGGCGTCGGCGATTCGGCAAAGACGCTGAGCAAGGGGGTGGCGCATCCGATCGATCGCTGGCAACGCGTGATCGACGTCAACCTGACCGGCACGTTCAACGTCCTGCGGCTTGCCGCCGAACAGATGGCAGCGCATTCGCCGGATGCGAATGGCGAGCGCGGCGTCATCGTCTGCTGCGCGTCCGGCGCGGCGTTCGAAGGGCAGATCGGTCAGGCCGCCTATGCCGCCAGCAAGGCGGGCGTGGTCGGCATGGTGCTGCCGATCGCGCGCGACCTGCATGACATCGGCATCCGCTGTGTCGCGATCGCGCCCGGCCTGTTCGACACGCCGATGGTCGCGGGGCTGCCCGATCCGGTGCGCCAGGCGATGATCGACCGCATGATCGTGTTCCCCAAGCGCATGGGCCATGCCGAGGAATTTGCGCGGCTGGCCTGTCACGTGATCGACAACCCCTACATCAACGGCACCACGCTTCGCGTCGATGCCGCGGCCCGCCTGACGCCGCGATGATCGACGCCCCGGCCGCGCCGCTGTCCCATGTGACCGGTGACGGGATCGGCTTTGCGCCAAATGCGGAGCAGCGGCTTGCCGTCGACAGTTTCCGGCGGTTCCTGAGCAGCGAATTCGCGGCGTTCGTGACGGATGCCGGCGACCGGCTGGTCACGCGCGACGCGCTCGCGCACTGGCTCGGTGCCTGTTCGGCCTTTGGCATGTGCGGCGGCAAGGTGCGGCCCGATCATGGGGGCGACGGTCTCGACTGGCTGAGTTTCGGCTTGCTGTTCGAGGAACTGGCGGCGGTGTCGATGGATTTTGCGGGAGCCGCGTTCATCCAGTCGATGGCGGCGAACCTGATCGATGCGATCGCACCCGAGCCCTTACGGCGCGCCTATCTGCCTGACCTGATCACCGCGCGCCGGATCGCGTCGATCGGCATCAGCGAACCCGGTGCGGGATCGAACATCGCCGAGATCGCGTGTCGGGCCGAGCCCTGCGCCGGCGGCTATCGCCTGACGGGCGAAAAAATCTGGATCACCAACGGCGGCCATGCCGATCTGAACCTGTGCCTCGCCCGGGTCGGGCCGGCGGCGAACGATCTCGACCTGTTTCTGGTCGAGCGCGCCGACGGGTTTTCCGCGCGGGAGATTGCGACGCTGGGCTGGCGCGTAACGTCGACGGCGCAGCTGACTTTCGATCGAGCCTGGGTTCCGGAGGCACGCCGCCTGACCCATGGAAGTCAGGGACTGCGCACCTTTGCCACGCTTTTCGCGGCGGCCCGTCCACTGGTGGGTCTGGCGTCGGTCGGGGTGGCGCGCGCGGCACTCGATCGCGCGATCGGCTATGCACAGACTCGGGTCCAGCACGGCAAGCCGATCGCCGCGCATCAGCTGATCCAGGCGAAGATCGCCAACATGGCCGTGGAGGTCGACGCGGCGCGACTGCTGTGCTGGCGCGCGCTCGCCATCATCGACGCGGGCGGGCGTGGCGAAGTGGAAGCGGCGATGGCCAAATATTTTGCCACCGAAGCCGGCGTGCGCGTGACCAGCGACGCGGTCCAGATTCACGGCAGCAACGGGATCGCCGTCGATACCGGGATCGAGCGGCTGTTTCGCAACGCACGCATGGCGACGATGCCGGAAGGCACCACCGAATTGCAGCAACTCATCATTGGCAGGGGATTGACCGGTGTCCGAGCTTTCTGACGCGCAGATCGATGTCGCGGCATTGATGGCCGGCGTGTTTGAACCGCGCGGCGACGCGGACGCCCTGATCCACAGCGAGCGCGACCGTCGCTACAGCTTTGCCGAGCTTGACCTGCTCTCCAATCGTATCGCCAATTTCCTCGACCAGGGGCTCGGGCTGGGCCGCGACGATCGCTACCTGCTGATCCTCGACAACGACAATCTCAGCCTGATGCATGTCTGGACGTTCCTGAAAGCGGCATCGACCCCGGTGTTCTGCAATTTCCGGGATACGCCCGACGAGCATCTTCGCATTGTCGATTATGTCGCGCCGCGCGCCGTGTTCATCGAGGCGGCGATGCTGCCCCGGTACAGCGACGCGCTGCGCGCCCGCGACGTCGCCGTGATCGTCTTCGATCATCCGGGCGATGCGGCGAACGGCGTCATCGGTTTCTGGCCCGAAGTGCAAGCGATGCCGGCGACGCCGACCCGCCGCACCATTGCGGCGCGGGGCGAGGCGGTCTTCTGCCGCTTCACGGGTGGCACCACCGGCGTGCCGAAATGCGCGATGTATGACTGGGCGAACCTCGCCTTCACGTGGGAGGGGATGGCGGCATTGTCCTCGCCACCCTTCGACAGCGCCACCCGCGCTATTCATGTCACGCCGCTCAGTCACGGCACGATGATGGTGCTGTTGCCCACCTTCATGGCCGGCGGCTGCAACATCACTCAAAACAGCGCCGACCTGACGCTGTGGCTCGCCAATGTCGAGAAATATCGCGCGACGCTCAGCTTTCTGGTGCCGACGTTGCTGTATCGCCTGGCCGAGATGCAGGCGGCGCAGCCCCGCGACCTCGGGTCGCTGCGGACGCTGATTTACGGCGCGGCACCGATGGCGGCGGCGAAGCTGGCCGATCTGCACCGCGCATTCGGACAGATCCTCGTCCAATTCTATGCCGCGACCGAAGCGATCGGCCCTGGGCTGTGGCTGCCGCGCGAGTGGCATCGCGCGGACACCGAGCGCGATCGCGAGCGATTGTCCTCCGCGGGCCTGGTCTGTCCCGGTGTGGAAATCCGGCTGGTCGGCGACGATGGCCGCGACGTTGCGACAGGCGAAGTCGGCGAGTTATGGATTCGCCATCCGGGCGTGATTTCGGGCTATTATGCCAATCCGGATGCCAGCGCGGCGGAGATCATCGACGGCTGGTGGAAATCGGGCGATCTGTGCCGGATGGACCATGAAGGTTTTGTCTATCTGGTCGATCGCAAGAAGGACATGATCATCACCGGCGGCTTCAACGTCTATGCAGTCGAAGTGGAAGCCGCACTCCTGAAGCAGGCGGACGTGGTGATGGCCGCAGTTGTCGGTTTGCCCGATGCAGAATGGGGTGAAGCCATCCATGCCGAAATCGTGGCGCGACCGGGCAGTACGATCGATCATGCCGCACTTCTTCGAGCGGTAAGCAACGATATCGGGCCGTACAAGGCACCCAAGAGCCTGAAAATCGTCGACCAATTGCCGCTGTCGCCGGTGGGCAAGGTGCTGAGACGTGAGGTGCGTGCGCGGTACCGGTCTGAAATGGCACCGGGAAGCAATTAACGGCATCAAATCATCTTTCCCGTCACGTCCCTGCTGCTTGGTTCACCTGCAATCGCAGCAACTGGACGTTGCGGCTGACCGGGGGCGCCGAAGGCCGACGACCCTCGGCCGATTTGCCCAGGGGCGCGTCGCCGGCGGCGCAGGGCTCATTCCACGCCCCGGCGCCCGGCGCGCCGTTCCCGCCGGCGCCGGCGCCGGCGCGCGAGACTGGCCTTGCCGATGACGTGCGTCGAATCGGGCTGGAACGTGCAGGCCGAAGCGGGAGTCGACACGCCGCGCGCAGAGGGGCGGCGGCATCCGCCCTTGGGTGCCGGGCGGCCGCCGCTAATGCCCGGCGGCACCATCACGCCCCGCTCGACCGCTCCCCTGGCACCTCGGCGGGCTCGCCCGGTGCTGCGACGTCGAACCGCAATCCGAATTCGGCCCCGCCGCCCTGCGCGTTGCGCGCCTCGATCCCGACCTGCATCGCGTCCGCGAACCCCTTCGCGATGGCGAGGCCCAGGCCGCTGCCGCCCTTTCGGTCCGACCCCGTCCCGCGCACGAAGGTCTGGAAAATGGCGTCGGGCGGGCTTTGCGGCAGGCCCGTCCCCTCGTCCCGCACGATCAGCATGATGGCATCTGGCGTGCGTCGGCCGATGACGCTGATCCGCCCTTGCTCGGCGCCGTGGACGGCGGCGTTGGCCAGCAGGTTGATCAGCACATGGTGAAGCAGGCCCGGATCGGCGCGGACCAGGGGCAGGTCGGGCGGCACCTGCAGGTCGATGGGGTGGCCGTCGAGCACGCTCTTCAGGTCGTGCACCGCGGCGGCGACCGCATCGGTCAGGTCGAGCGGTTCGGGATGCACCTCGAGCGCGCCGGTATCGATCCGCACCATGTCGAGCAGGTTGTCGAGGACCCGCCGCAGCCGGGCGACTTCGGTGCGCGCGGTCGCGACTTCGGGCGCGCCGGGATGCGCTGCCCCGATCGCATCGACGGCGGCGGTGACCGAGGTGAGCGGCGTGCGCAGATCATGGCCGATCGACGACAGCAGCGCCGCGCGAAGCCGGTCGCGCTCCTTGAGCACGGTCACTTCGCGCACCTGGTCCTCGAGCTTCAGCCGCTCGTGCGCCAGCGCGGCTTGCCCCAGCAGCGTCGCGAGCAGGACCGCGCGATCCGCGGTCAGCGGCGCGCCGCCCTCCGGGCTGGCGATGCCGACCACCGCGAGGACGCCCAGGCTGGTCTTGAGCGGGTGGAACTGCCAGTCGGACGCCACGAGGGTCGAGGTGCCGATCCCGGCGGGCTCGCCGCGGTCGAACGCCCAGTCGGCCGCGGCGCGGTCGAGCGGCGTCAGCGCGCCGACGCTCTCCGGCGATGCCGCGCGGCGGACGATCTCGCCCTCGACCCGCGCCAGCACGACGACGGCGAGGCCGAGCAGCTGCGCAATCTCGTCGGCGATCACCGCGCTGGTCGTCTGCCAATCCGACGCGCGGGCGAGCGACTGGCCGAACGCGGCGATCGCCGCATTCTCCTGCGCGCTGCGCGTGCCGAGCGTCGCGCGCCGCCGCAGCCGCCAGGACAGGTTGGCGGTGAACAACGCGACGCCGATCAGCACGAACTGGGTCAGCACGCTCTGCGGATTGGCGATGGTGAAGGTGTAGAGCGGCGGCAGGAAGAAGAAATTATAGGCCAGCCCCGCTGCGAAGGCCGCGAAAATGCCCGGGCCGAGCGATGTCCGTGCGGCGACCATCACGATCGTGGGCAGAAAGAGCAGGTCGACCCCCTCCACGCCGATCAGCGGCACGGCGAGCCGGCCGAACAGCACCGTCGCCGCAACGGTGAACGCGGCGATCAGATAGTCGCGGCCGCGGCCGATGTTCGCCGTTCGCACGCGGGACGGCCGGGCAACCGGGTCGGTCGCGACCGGGATGACGTGCGCCGCCAGACCGGCATGTTCGCGCAGCATCCGTTCGACGACCGATCCGTGGCGCAGCGTGAACCACCAGCTGCGCGTCGACTTGCCGATGACCAGCTGTGTCGCGCGCATCCCGTCGATCTGGGCGCGCAGCCCCTCCGCCACCGTTTCGGCCGGAACGGTGACGGCGGTCGCGCCCAGGCTCGCGGCGAGCGCGAGTGCCTCTGCCACGCGGCGCTTGTCGGCGTCGGCGAAATAGCTGCTCCGCGGCGTTTCGATATGGACCGCCTGCCACGGGGCACGCAGCGCGTCGGCGAGCCGCTTGCCGGCGCGCACGATGGCGTCGCCACCGGGCAATTCGTTGACCGCGACCAGGACGCGCTCGCCCGCGGCGAACTTGCCCGGCAGCGCCTGCGCGTCGAGATGGTCGAGCATGGCGCGATCGACATTCTGCGCGGCGCGGCGCAGCGCCAGCTCGCGAAGTGCCGACAGGTTCGCCTTTGAAAAGAAATGGCCGAGCGCGCGGCTCGCCTCGGCGGGGACATAGACCTTGCCGTCCTTCAGCCGCTCGATCAGCTCGTCGGGCGGCAGGTCGACGATCTCGATCTCTGCATCGTCGAACACGCGATCGGGCACGGTTTCGCGCACGCGCACGCGCGTAAAACTAGCGACGACGTCGTTGAGGCTCTCGACATGCTGGATGTTGAGCGTGGCGAAGACGTCGATGCCGGCGTCGAGCAGTTCCTCGACATCCTGCCACCGTTTCGGGTGGCGGCTGCCCTCGACATTGGTATGCGCATATTCATCGACCAGCGCGAGCGCCGGCCGCCGGGCGAGCACCGCGTCGAGGTCCATCTCCGCGAGCGCGTGGCCCTGATAGGCGATCGTGCGGCGTGCGATCACCTCGAACGGCGCGACCAGCGCCTCGGTTTCCGCCCGCCCGTGCGTCTCGACGACCGCGACGACGACATCCACGCCGCTGCGCAGGCGCGCCGCACCCTCCAGCAGCATCTCATAGGTCTTGCCGACACCGGGCGCCGCACCGAGAAAGATCTTCAGCCGCCCGCGTTGCTCGCGCCGCGCCAGCCGCAACAGCGCATCGGGATCGGGGCGTTCGGGATCGGCCATCGTTCGCCGGTCTAGCGGCGGCCTGGGGGCGGCGTCCACGCCAACCCGCCGACGCTATGGAATCTTAATGCGGTCGGCGCGCTTTCGCCCGCGAAACTTAATGCCAGGCGGGTCTAGCTCCCCGGATGCCGCCACCCACGGGCGGCTGACGCGAGGACGCCCCATGGCCGACATCTTCTGGCTCGCTCTGCTGGGCGGGCTCAGCCTGCTCACCTTCGCCTTCGTCCGGCTGTGCGACGAGGCCTGACCGATGCCCCAGACCGATCCGCTGCCGCTGATCATCGCCGGGTTCACCGCGCTTGCGCTGCTCATCTATCTCGTCGCCGTGCTGATCCGGCCCGAGCGTTTCTGAAAGGCCGCACATGACCCTCCAGGGCTGGGCGCTGATCGCGCTTTTCGTCGTCGTCCTCGCGCTGTCGGCCAAACCGGTCGGGCAGTGGCTGTTCGCGCTCTACGAAGGGCGGCGGACTCCGCTCCACCGCGTGCTCGGGCCGGTCGAACAGGGCTTCTACCGGCTGGCGGGCATCGACCCGGATGCCGAGCAGGACTGGCGGCGCTATGCGCTGCACCTCGTCTTGTTCAACCTCGTCCTGCTGCTGTTCACCTATGCGGTGCTGCGGCTGCAGGGCGTGCTGCCGATGAACCCGCGCGGCCTGCCCGGGCTCGGGTCGGACGGCGCGATGAACACCGCGATCAGCTTCACCACCAACACCAACTGGCAATGGTATTCGGGCGAGGCGGCGCTGTCGAACCTCAGCCAGATGCTCGGCCTCACCCTCCACAATTTCCTGAGCGCCGCGACCGGCATCGCGGTCGCCTTCGCGCTGTTCCGCGGCTTTGCGCGCCGCGAGGCCAAAAGCGTCGGCAATGTCTGGGCCGACATCACGCGCGTCACGCTCTACCTGCTGCTGCCGGTTTCGGTCGTCTACGCGGTGTTCCTGATCGCCAGCGGCGTGCCGCAGACCTTTGCCACCGCGATCGACGCGACGACGCTGGAGGGCGCGCGCCAGACGCTGATCGTAGGCCCTGTCGCCAGCCAGGAAGCGATCAAGATGTTCGGCACCAATGGCGGCGGCTTTTTCAATGCCAATTCGGCGCACCCGTTCGAGAATCCGACCGCGCTGACCAACCTCGTCCAGATGCTGTCGATCTTCGCGATCGGCGTCGGCCTGACCTGGACCTTCGGCAAGGCGGTCGGCGATACGCGTCAGGGCTGGGCGATCCTGGGCGCGATGGCGGTGCTGTTCCTGGCCGGCGTGACCGCCGCCTATTGGGCGGAAAGCAACGGCAATCCCGTGTTGCACCAGCTCGGCGTGCCGGGCGGCAACATGGAGGGCAAGGAGACGCGGTTCGGCATCGCCGCCTCGGCGCTGTTCGCGGTCGTCACCACCGCGGCCTCTTGCGGCGCGGTCAACGCGATGCACGACAGCTTCACGCCGCTGGGCGGGCTGGTCCCGCTGTTCAACATCCAGCTGGGCGAGATCGTGGTCGGGGGCGTCGGTGCCGGAATCTATGGCTTCCTCCTGTTCGCGATCCTGTCGGTGTTCGTCGCGGGGCTGATGGTCGGCCGCACGCCCGAATATGTCGGCAAGAAGATCGAGGCGCGCGAGGTGAAGCTGGCCGTGCTGGCGATCGCGGTGCTGCCGCTGTGCATCCTTGGCCTGACGGCGGTCGCCAGCGTGACCGGGGCCGGGCTCGCCGGGCCGCTCAACCGGGGTCCGCACGGCTTTGCCGAAATCCTCTATGCGTTCAGCTCGGCCGCGGGCAACAACGGCTCCGCCTTTGCCGGTCTCAGCGCGGGGACGCCCTTCTACAACGCCCTGCTCGGCATCGCGATGTGGCTGGGGCGGTTCTTCGTCATCGTGCCCGCGCTCGCCATCGCCGGCAGCCTCGCGGCGAAAAAGCACATGCCGGCCGGGCCAGGATCGTTTCCGACGACGGGCGGCCTGTGGGTCGGGCTGCTTGTCGGCGTCATCCTGATCCTTGGCGGGCTGACCTTCCTGCCTGGCCTCGCGCTCGGTCCCGTCGCCGATCACCTCGCGATGATCCGCGGCCAGCTTTTCTGAGGGGGATATCATGACCACCGCCCCGACCTCGATCTTCTCGGCGCAGCTGCTGCTGCCGGCGGGCCGCGACGCCGTTCGCAAGCTGGATCCGCGCCAGCTCGTCCGCAATCCGGTGATGTTCGTGACGGCCAGCGTCGCGCTGCTGCTCACCGTCCTGCTTGCCATCGGCGGCGAGCCTGTCCCCGTCGGGTTTCAGGTCCAGCTGATCGTCTGGCTCTGGCTGACCGTATTGTTCGGCACCTTTGCCGAGGCGCTGGCCGAAGGGCGCGGGCGGGCGCAGGCGGCATCGTTGCGCGCGACCAAGGCGGACCTCCAGGCCAAGCGGCTCACCGGGGTCGGCGAGACCTGGAGCCTCGTCGGCGCCCAACGGCTCGAGCGCGGCGATGTCGTGCTGGTCGAGGCCGGTGACCTGATCCCCGCCGACGGCGAGGTGATCGAGGGGGTGGCAAGCGTCAACGAGGCCGCGATCACGGGTGAAAGCGCGCCCGTCATCCGCGAAGCGGGCGGCGACCGTTCCGCCGTCACCGCCGGCACCCGCGTCATTTCCGACCGGATCAAGGTGCGCGTCACCCAGGATCCCGGACGGGGCTTTCTCGATCGCATGATCGCCCTGGTCGAGGGCGCCGAGCGGCAGAAGACGCCCAACGAGATCGCGCTGACCATCCTGCTCGTCGGCCTCACGATCATTTTCCTGATCGCGGTCGGCACGATCCCGGCCTTCGCCGCCTATGCCGGCGGCGCCGTGCCGGTCGCGCTCTTGTGCGCGTTGCTCATCACGCTCATCCCGACGACGATCGCAGCCCTGTTGTCGGCGATCGGGGTCGCGGGGATGGACCGGCTGGTGCGGTTCAACGTGCTCGCCAAGTCGGGCCGCGCGGTCGAGGCGGCGGGCGATATCGACGTGCTGCTGCTCGACAAGACCGGCACGATCACCATCGGCGACCGCCAGGCGAGCGCGTTCCGACCGCTGGGCGGGGTGACCGAGGCCGAGCTTGCCGACGCGGCCTTGCGCGCCAGCCTTGCCGACGAAACGCCGGAGGGTCGGTCGATCGTCGTTCTCGCGCGCGACCGGCACGGCCTGTCCGCCACGCTGTCCGCCGATGCGGAGGTGATCGCCTTCACCGCCCAGACGCGCAGTTCGGGCGTGCGGATCGGCGATCGCACCGTCCTCAAGGGCGCGGTCGATTCGATCCTGAAGGCGCTGCCCGCCGACGCGGCGGGGGCCGGCGAGCTCAAGCGGATTACGCAAGAAGTCGCGCGCGCGGGACAGACACCGCTCGCCGTGGTCGAGAATGGCCGCCTGCTGGGCGCTGTCGCGCTCAAGGACGTCGTCAAGGCCGGGGTGCGCGACCGCTTCGCCGAATTGCGCCAGATGGGCGTCCGAACGGTGATGATCACCGGCGACAATCCGCTGACCGCCGCAGCCATCGCCGCGGAGGCGGGGGTCGACGATTTCCTCGCCGAGGCGACGCCCGAGGACAAGCTCGCGCTGATCCGCCGCGAGCAGCAGGACGGGCGGCTGGTCGCCATGTGCGGCGACGGCACCAACGATGCCCCGGCACTGGCGCAGGCCGATGTCGGCGTGGCGATGAACACCGGCACCCAGGCCGCGCGCGAGGCGGGCAACATGGTCGACCTCGACAGCGATCCGACCAAGCTGATCGAGATCGTCGGGCTCGGCAAGCAGCTGCTGATGACGCGCGGGGCGCTGACCACCTTCTCGGTCGCGAACGACGTCGCGAAATATTTCGCGATCATCCCGGCGATGTTCGTCGCGCTCTATCCCGCGCTCGGCGTGCTCAATGTCATGGGGCTGGCCAGCCCGCGCTCGGCGATCCTGTCGGCGGTCATCTTCAACGCGGTCATCATCCCGCTGCTCGTGCCGCTCGCGCTGCGCGGCGTCACCTACCGGCCGATGGCGGCGGGCCCGCTGCTCGCGCGCAACCTCGCGATCTACGGCCTGGGCGGGCTCGTCGCGCCCTTTATCGGCATCAAGCTGATCGATCTCGCGGTCAGCGCCCTTCACCTCGCCTGAGGAACCCTGCCATGCTCACCGACATGAAGACCGCGCTGCGTCCCGCGCTCGTCCTCACCCTCCTGTTCGTGCTGCTCCTCGGGCTGGCCTATCCGCTGGCGGTCACCGGCATCGGCCAGGCGCTGTTCCCCGCGCAGGCAAACGGCAGCCTGATCCGCGACGGTGGCCGGGTCATCGGCTCCGCGCGCATCGGCCAGGCCTTCACCGGCGCGCGCTACTTCCATGGCCGCCCGTCCGCTGCGGGCAAGGGCTACGACCCGACCGCCTCGTCCGGGTCCAACCTCGGCCCGGCCAGCAGGACGCTTGCCGACCGGGTCCGCGCCGACGTCGCCACGCTTCAGCCATCACCAGGTTCATCCGTTCCTGCCGATCTGGTGACCACTTCCGCCTCGGGGCTCGACCCCCATATCAGTCCCGAGGCGGCCTTGTTCCAGGCACCGCGCGTGGCCGCGGCGCGGGGCTTGCCGGTCGGGGAAGTGCGCGCGTTGGTCATGGCGCACGTCGAATCCCCTTTGCTCGGCGTGCTGGGCGAACCCGTGGTCAACGTGCTCGAACTCAACCTCGCCCTCGACGCAGGCCGGCGGCGACCCTAATCCCGGCGGCATGGGGCAGACCACACGCATCCTGGTGATCGAGGACGATGCGGCGATCCGCCGGCTCGTGCGCGCCGCGCTGATGCGCGGGGGCCACGTCGTCGTCGAGGCCGCATCCGCGCGCGAGGGGTTGTCGGCGCTGGCAATCGACAAGCCCGATGCCGTGCTGCTCGATCTCGGCCTGCCCGATCGCGACGGGCTCGAGCTCGTCCAGCTGGTCAAGCGCGCGGGCGCTGCGGCGCTGGTCGTCTCGGCCCGCAACGACACCGCCGAAAAGGTTGCCGCGCTCGATCTGGGTGCCGACGACTATCTGACCAAGCCCTTCGATACCGAGGAATTGCTGGCGCGCATTCGCGCCGCCCTGCGCCACCGCCTGTCCGCCAGTGCCGAGCGCGAACATGTGACCGTCGGCGAGGTGGCGATCGACCTGGTGCATCGCCGCGTCCGCCGCGCGGGCAGCGAGGTGCATCTGACGCCCAAGGAATATGGGGTCCTTGCCCGCCTCGCCGCGCAGCCCGATCGCGTCATTCCCCATGGCCGCCTGTTGCGCGAGGTGTGGGGCCCGGCGCATGAGCGGCAGCTCGATTATCTCCGCATCGTCGTCCGCAACCTGCGCCAGAAGCTCGAGGCCGATCCTTCCGCGCCCCTGCTCATCACCAATGAACCCGGCGTCGGCTATCGCCTCAGCGCGCCCGACACGCCCTGACGCCGGGCCTCGGCCAGATCGCCCTGCCGCGCGCCGGCACTCCGTCCCGCTCCGCGATCCAGCTGGGGTTCACGCGTCCTCGCGCGCCCGCACATAGGTGAACCGGGATTTGAGGCGGATGATCGGCCGTTCGAAATAGCGGAACGACAGACGTGCCGCGCCGATGCTCAGCAGCAGGACGGCGGCTGTCGCACCGGCGTTCACGGGCAGGCTCCGCGTGCTCAGCGCCAGCCATGGCAGCGCCTTGTCGAAGATCAGCACGAAGAGCAGCGAATGGATAACGTAGAGCCCGAACGAGATGCGCCCCAGATAGGTCAGCCATTTCGGAACCGCCTGCGCGTCGATCCCGAGCGTGCCGCAGAAGAAGAGGAGCGTGCCGACCAGCACCAGCAGCCAGCCCGCAAATGCGCCGGCAAAACTCGGCTGGGGGTCCCAGCTGCGCACGTCGAACACTGCCACGGCGACCAGCCAGCAGGCGAAGCCGAGGATGAACGCCCCCCAGCGCATCCACGCGGCCAGCCGCGGCAGCTGCCCGCGCAACCGCACCGCCAGCACGACCCCGGCGGCGAAGAACTGGAACTGGAAAAAGCTGTTCGTCCATTGACCCTGGTCGCCGGGTAACGGGCGCCAGGCATAGATGCCGATGGTGACATAGGCGCCGATCAGCATCAGCGCGGCCGCCGCCATCAATGCGCGGCGTCCCCCCTTCGCGATCAGCACGGGAATGATCAGGTAGAACTGCTCCTCGACGGAAATGCTCCACAGCGGGTCGATCGGTGCGGCGATCCAGCCCTGGATCGTGACGTACCAGTTGCCCGCGAAGAGGCTGAACGCCAGCCATGCCAGCGGGTCGCGCGTGCCGACACCAGGCACTGCGAAATCGAGGATCACAAGGAAATAAAAGGCAGCGAAATAAAGCGGCCAGATACGCAGGATACGGCGGATGTAGAAGGCACCGATATCGACCCCGCCCATCCGGTCGCGCTCGCGCAGCAGCAATTCGGTGATCAGGAAGGCGCTCAGCAGAAAGAAGACCGGCAATCCGAAAGCGCCGATCGTGCCCAGCCGCCATGCCCAGGCATCGGCCACGCGATTTGTCGGGAGATGCGCCATCCGATGCCAGACGAAGGTGAGCAGGAACGCGAAAAAGCGCAGCGCGTCGAGTTCCGGCCGATAATATCGGTCGGCATTCGCGCCGGTTCCGGCGTGCTCGTCCATGTTCGTATCGCGCATCGCATTCCCCCGTCCCGGCGAGGGCTAGCATGCGGCGCGGCCATGACACCGATCGGCATACGTATGTGTCACCGGACCGGCGACGTCCGGGCCGCCATCCGGATGCCGGGCCGGGCGCGCGCTCATTCCGCTCAGGCATGGATGCTATTGCTACGGCCGGGCTGCCGCGCGCGGCCTCGACGGGGCATCTGGAGCTCACGGCACTTTCGCCGCCCCGCCAAAGGATTTGCCCCATGACCGCCATCACCGTTCCGACCCGCGACAGCGTCAGCCCCTCGAACCAGGCGTTGTTCGACGCGCTGCAGGGTCAGCTGGGCTTCGTCCCCAATCTCTATGCGACGCTCGCCCATTCCGAAAATGCGCTCGGCACCTATCTCGCGCTGCAGTCGGCCAAGTCGTCGATCAACGCCAAGGCGCGCGAAGTCGTCAATCTGGTCGTCAGCCAGGTGAACGACTGCGAATATTGCCTCGCCGCGCACACCGCGCTCGGCAAGATGAACGGCTTCACCGACAGCCAGATCCTCGAGATCCGCGCCGGTGGCGCCGGGTTCGACGCCAAGCTCGACGCGCTTGCCAAGCTGACCCGCTCGATCGCGATCAATCGCGGCCATGCCGATCCGGCGCTGGTCGATGCCTTCTTCGCCGCCGGCTGGACCAAGGAAAACCTGGTCGACGTGATCGTCACCATCGGCGACAAGACCGTCACCAACTATCTGCACGCCACCACCCGCGTGCCGGTCGACTTCCCCGCCGCGCCGGCGCTGGATGTCGCGCTCGCCGCCTGAAGACCTTCTCCGGGCCCGGCGTCGCCTTTCCCCCTCGACGCCGGGCCGACCCTTCGGAGCCCCGCCATGGCCCTCTTCCTTTCCTCCCGGAACGTGCGGCATGGCGGGGCTTCCCTTGTCCCTTCGCCCGTCCTGGCCGGCATCGCGGCCGGCGTCACCGCCGCGGTGATCTGGGCGACCTATCTCGTGGCTGCCAAGTCGGGCACCGCGATCGGGCTGTTGCCGCAGGATTTCGTCCTGCTCCGGTTCGGCACCGCCGCGCTCGTCATGCTGCCGTGGCTGCTGCGCAACGATCCGCGCACGCTGGGCGGGGTCGGCTGGCGGCGCGCGATCATCCTCGCCCTGCTCGCCGGCCCGCCCTTCATCCTGCTCGGCACCGGCGGCTATGTCTTCGCGCCGCTCGCGCATGGCGCCGTCATCCAGCCCTCGACCATCACGCTCGCATCGATGTTCGCGGCCGCGCTGCTCCTGAAGGAGCGGCTGACGCGCGACAAGCTGGTCGGCGTCGGCCTGATCGTCGCGGGGCTTGCCGTCATCGCCAGCCACGCCAGCGCCATGGGCGGCGGCCATGTGTGGATCGGCGACCTTCTGTTCATTGCCGCCGGGCTGAGCTGGGCCGGCTTCACCGTCCTGATCAAACGCTGGCAGCTCGGCCCGTTGGCGGTCACCGCCGCGGTATCGACCGTCTCGGCGATCGTCGTCGTGCCCGCGACGCTGGCCTGGGGCGATACCGCCCGGATCACCGCGTTGCCGGCGGGGACGCTGGTCGCGCAACTCGCCGTTCAGGGTCTGCTGTCCGGCGTCCTCGCCGTGATCGCCTTCGGGGTTGCCGTGCGTCACCTCGGCGCGGCGAAGGCCGGGCTGTTCCCCGCGATCGTCCCGGCCGCGACGCTGGTCGTCGGCATCGTCGTCACCGGCGCGGTGCCGACCGTGCCGGAATGGACCGGGGCCGGGCTGGCGACCCTTGGTCTGGTGACCGCAATCGGCCTTTTCCGCCCGCTTTTCACGCACCCGCGTTCGTCAACGCCCGTCGAAGGATAATCACGATGACCGACGATCCCCTGTTCCAGCCGATCCGTTATGGCGCGATCCAGGCCCCCAACCGCATCGTCATGGCCCCGTTGACGCGCACCCGCGCCAACGCCGACGACGCCCCGCACGAATTGCAGCAGACCTATTACACCCAGCGCGCCACCGCCGGGCTGATCGTGTCCGAAGCGACGCACATCTCGCAGCAGGGCAAGGGCTATGCCGGCGCGCCGGGCATTCACAGCCAAACCCAGGTCGATGGCTGGCGCGGCGTCACCGATGCCGTCCATGCGGTCGGCGGGCGGATGATGCTCCAGCTCTGGCATGTCGGCCGGCTGTCGCACCCCTCGCTGCAACCCGGCGGCGGGCTGCCGGTGGCACCCAGTGCTGTCGGACTGGAGGGCCATGCCTTCACTTATGAAGGGCCACAGGATTTCGTCGTCCCGCGCGCGCTCGAACGCGACGAGATCCCCGGCATCATCGAGGATTATCGCCGCGCCGCGATCAATGCCAAGGCGGCCGGATTCGACGGGGTCGAGGTGCACAGCGCCAATGCCTATCTGCTCGACCAGTTCCTGCGCGACGGCACCAATCACCGCACCGACGATTATGGCGGCAGCATCGAGAACCGCACCCGCCTGACGCTTGAGGTCACCGACGCGGTGATCGGCGTGTGGGGCGCGGACCGGGTCGGCATCCGCTTGTCGCCCTCGCTCACCATCAACGGCATGAGCGACAGCGATCCCGCGCCCTTGTTCGGCCATCTCGCCGAACAGCTCGGCAAGCGCGGGCTTGCCTATCTCCACTGCGTGGAGCCCAGCGATCCGCGCGGCGACCCGTTCGACCGGATCGTCGACCCCCAAGTGGTGCGGCGCGCGTTCGGCGGCAATTACATCGCCAATGGCAGCTATACCGGCGATCGCGCCCGCGCCGCGCTGGAAGCGGGCGAGATCGATGCGGCATCGTTCGGCCGCTTGTTCATCGCCAACCCCGACCTGCCCCGTCGCCTGGCCGAGGGGTTGCCGATGAACCCGCTCAACGCCGCGCGCATCTATGGCGGCGGCGCGGACGGCTATATCGACTATCCGTTCGCCGCGTGATCGAACCGGGGGGATCGGCGGCGCGGGTGCGCGGCACCACGGTCGTGCTGGTCGCGCTCGCCATCCTGGCGTTTGCGGGCAATTCACTGCTGGCGCGCGCCGCGCTCGGCACCGGCCAGATCGGCTGGGGCAGCTTCACCGCAATCCGGCTTGCCGCCGGCGCGGCGATCCTGCTGCCTTGGTTGCTGCGTGGCCCGCGCGAACGCCCCAGCTGGCGGGGCGCGCTGGCGTTGCTCGTCTATTGCGGCGCGTTTTCCTTTGCCTATGTCCGCCTGAACGCCGCGACCGGCGCGATGGTCCTGTTTGCCGCGGTCCAGGCCACCATCCTTGTCGCCGGCGCGCTGTCGGGCAATCGGGTTCGGGCCATCGACCTGGCCGGGGTGGCAATGGCCATGACCGGGGTCGTCGTCCTGATCGGCGGCCGTGCGGAAGCCGGGCCGGTGCTGGCAATGCTCGGCATGGTCGTCGCGGGCATTGCGTGGGGGCTCTATTCCGTGCTGGGCCGGTCGGCAGCGGATCCCGCGCGGCGGACGGCGGGTAACTTCCTGGTCGCCGCGCTGGTGGCGGCGCCGTTGCCGCTGCTCGATGCCGGTCCCGCCCCGGCCTTTGGCGGCGTTGCGCTCGCCATCGCCTCGGGCGCATTCGCGTCCGGCCTCGGTTACGTCGCGTGGTATCGTGTGGTCCCGCGCCTGCCCCACGCGACCGTCGGTGCGGCCCAGCTGGCGACGCCGGTCGTCGCGGCGCTCGCCGCCGCGGTGCTGCTCGGCGAGCCGCTGACGGTGCGGCTCGCGGTTGCGGCGGCGCTGATCCTCGGTGGCATCGCGGCGACGCTTCGTCGCGCCTGAGCCCGCCCGGGTCAGGCTTCGCGCATTGCCGCGGTGATGAAATCGGCAAAGGTCCGCGCTTTCGCGCTCGCCAGCCGGCCGGTCGGGAACACCGCCCACAGGTCGATCGGCGGCAATGCCCAGCCGTCCAGCAGGCGCACGACGTGGCCGCTCGCCAGTTCGGGCGCGAACATCCAGTCGGACGCGACCGCGATGCCGATATCGGCGAGCACCGCGGCGCGCAGCCCCTCTGCCGCGGTCACGTGCAGCCGCCCGCCGACCTTGACCGACGCCTCGCCGCCGGCGGCGTTGCGAAAGGTCCAGTGGTGCGTGTCGTAATGCGTGTACACGACCGCATTGTGATCGGCGACATCGGCCGGGCTTTGCGGCGCGCCGGCCCGCGCCAGATAGGCCGGGGTGGCGAGCAGCGACCGCCGGCCCGTCGCGATTTTCCGCGCGGTGGCGGTCGAATCGGGCAGCTCGCCCATGCGCAGCGACACGTCGATCCCTTCCTCGACCATGTCGATCACCCGATCGTCCATGACGACCTCCAGATCGAGTTCGGGATGTTCGCTCAGGAATGCGGGCAGCCGGGGCACCACGTGGATTCGGGCAAAGGTCGTCGCCGCCGAAATGCGCAGCCGTCCGCTCAGGCCCCGCCCGGCCCCGCGCGCGGCGAGTTCGGCCTCGTCGGCTTCCTCCAGCGCGCGGCGGGCGCGTTCGTAGTAACGCTGCCCGGCCTCGGTCGGCGACAGCCCGCGCGTGGTGCGCGTGATCAGCCGGACGCCGAGCCGGTCCTCGAGCTGGGCGATCAGCTTCGACACGGCCGGCTGGCCGACATTGGTCTGTCGCGCCGCCGCCGAGAACGAGCCGGTGTCGACGACGCGGATGAACGTGGTCATTGCCTGGAATCGGTCCATCACCATTCCCCCTTGGAATGAATACTATTGCCCCAACCCGGCTGCCCTGTCGCGCCGCAATCGCGCATCCGTCTTTCACCAAGCCGGCGGATCGCCCGTCGGCACGCCGGCAGGAGCGACGATGATGCTGCGACAGATGGTTCGGGACGCGATGTTCACGCTGCAGGTCACCGGCAGCCTCGCCACCGCGATCATGGTCGCCGCCGCACCGCTCGCGCGCCACGCCTTTCGACGCTGACCTTCGCTTTCGCCTTACCCCAGGGAACCATGACATGACGCTTCAGGACCGCCTCGACGCCTTCAAGGCCGATTTCAAATCCGGCAGGCCGCCGTTCAACGCGCCCGCCCATATCCATCCGATCATGGCGCGTGCGACCGCCGAGCTGATCGCTTCGGGCGCGGCGGGACGCGCCCGCAAGGCGGGCGACCGCGCGCCCGACTTCACGCTTGCCGCACCCGACGGCACAGCGGTGTCGTCGGCCGCGCTGCTGGCGCGCGGCCCGCTGGTCCTCAGCTTCTATCGCGGCGTGTGGTGCCCCTATTGCAACATGGAGTTGCAGGCGCTGCAGGATGCGCTGCCCGCGTTCCAGGCGGCTGGGGCCGGCCTGGTCGCGATTTCGCCGCAGACCCGCGTCAACAGCCGCAAGTCGGTGCGCGAGAATGCGCTTGATTTTCCGATCCTGTCGGACCCGCACAACGACGTCGCCGCCGCGTTCGGCCTGCGTTTCGCGCTGCCCGATTATCTGGTCGATCTCTACAAGTCGCTCGGTAACCAGCTGCCCGCGTTCAACGGCGATGACAGCTGGACGCTGCCGATGCCCGCGCGCTTCGTGATCGGCAGCGACGGGATCATCACCTATGCCGAGGTCAATCCCGACTATACCCGGCGCCCCGAACCCGCCGAAATGCTGCCGGCGATCCGCCGCGCCGCCGCCCCGGCGCTGGCCTGACCCGCATCGGGCGGGGGTGTCAGACCCGCTCGATCACCATCGCGATGCCCTGGCCGACGCCAATGCACATGGTGCACAGCGCCCGGCGGGCACCGCGACGATGTAGTTCCTCGGTCGCGGTCAGCACGAGGCGCGCGCCCGACATGCCGAGCGGATGGCCGAGCGCGATCGCGCCGCCATTGGGGTTCACATGGGCCGCATCGTCCGCGACGCCCAACTGGCGCAGCACCGCCAGCCCCTGTGCGGCAAAGGCTTCGTTCAGTTCGATCACGTCGATGTCGCCGATCGCCAGCCCCAGCCGGTCGAGCAGATTGCGCGATGCCGGCGCCGGGCCGATCCCCATGATGCGCGGCGGCACGCCCGCGACCGCACAGCCCAGGATGCGCGCGCGCGGGGTCAGGGCGTGACGCGCGGCCGCTGCCTCGCTGGCGATGATCAGCGCCGCCGCGCCGTCATTGACGCCCGACGCGTTGCCCGCGGTGACGGTGCCATCGGCGCGCACGATCGGCTTTAACCGGGCGAGCGCCTCCAGGCTGGTTTCGCGCGGATGCTCGTCGCGGTCGACGATCACCGCGTCGCCCTTGCGCTGGGGAATGGTGACGGGGACGATCTCGGCGGCGAGGCGACCCGAGGCTTGCGCGGCGGCGGCGCGGCGCTGGCTTTCGACCGCGAACCGATCCTGGTCCTCACGGCTGACCCCGAACTCGGCGGCGACGTTCTCCGCGGTCTCGGGCATCGAGTCGATCCCGAATTCGGCCTTCATCCGCGCATTGACGAAGCGCCAGCCGATCGTCGTGTCATGGATGTCGGCGCTGCGGGAAAAGGCGCTGTCCGCCTTGCCCATCACGAAGGGCGCGCGGGTCATGCTCTCGACCCCGCCCGCGACGATCAGTTCCCCGTCGCCCGCGCGGATCGTGCGCGCCGCCATCGCGACCGCGTCCATCCCCGATCCGCACAGCCGGTTGATCGTCGTGCCCGGCACATCGGTGCCGACGCCCGCAAGCAACGCGGCCATGCGCGCGACGTTGCGATTGTCCTCCCCCGCCTGGTTGGCGCAGCCCAGGATCACGTCGTCGACCCCGCGCCAGTCGAGCCCCGGATTGCGCGCCGCCAGCGCCGCGATCGGCACCGCGGCCAGATCGTCGGGGCGCACGCCGGCCAGCGCGCCGCCATAGCGCCCGATCGGGGTGCGCACCGCGTCACAGATCAGCGCGTCGGTCATGGTCGAAAGCCCCTTAATATCGATTGCGGTTTCACACCGCCGCCACTGGCGTTTGTCCCCTGACGCAATTAAGGAACGCGCGCAAATGGCGAAGATACAGACCCCGGGCCGTATTCGCGGCACTCAGGACATTTTCGGACCCGAGCAGCGCCGCTTCGCAACGGTGCTCGCCGCGTTCGAGCGCGTGCGCGCGCTTTATTGCTTTCAGCGCGTCGACATTCCGGTGTTCGAATCCACCGCGGTTTTCGCACG
The DNA here is from genome assembly GCF_001557005.1 of Sphingomonas sp. CCH15-F11. Classification (NCBI taxonomy): domain Bacteria; kingdom Pseudomonadati; phylum Pseudomonadota; class Alphaproteobacteria; order Sphingomonadales; family Sphingomonadaceae; genus Sphingomonas; species Sphingomonas sp. CCH15-F11. Next base: position 32,479 of record NZ_LSKG01000061.1, read on the forward strand.
CTCGCTGGGCGAGACCACCGATGTCGTGTCGAAGGAAATGTATACCTTCGAGGATCGCGGCGGCGATTCGATCACGCTGCGCCCGGAGTTCACCGCCGGCATTGCGCGCGCCTATCTGACCGAGGGGTGGCAGCAATATGCGCCGCTGAAACTCGCCACGTCGGGCCCGGTGTTCCGCTATGAGCGCCCGCAAAAGGGCCGGTTCCGCCAGTTCCACCAGATCGACGCCGAAGTGATCGGCGCGGCTGAACCCGCCGCCGATGTCGAATTACTGGCGTTCGCCGACCAATTGCTGCGCGAGCTGGGGATCAGCGACGGCGTGACATTGCAGCTCAACACGCTGGGCGACGCCGAAACGCGCGACGCATGGCGCGCGGCTTTGGTTGAGCATTTTCAGAGCCACCGCGCGGACTTGTCGGAGGACAGCCTGGCGCGGCTCGACAAGAACCCGCTGCGCATCCTCGACAGCAAGGACCCGCGCGACCGGCCGATTGCGGACAGCGCGCCCGACATCGACCAGTTCCTGACGGGGGCGGCGTCGGATTTCTTCGGCGCGGTGACGGCGGGACTGGACGCGGCGGGCGTCGCCTGGACCCGCAACGCCCGGCTGGTGCGCGGGCTCGATTACTACCGCCACACCGCGTTCGAGTTCGTCACCGACCGTCTGGGCGCGCAGGGCACGGTGCTGGCCGGCGGGCGCTATGACGGGCTGATCGAGAGCCTGGGGGGCCCGAGCACACCGGGCGTCGGCTGGGCGGCCGGGGTCGAACGGCTGGCGATGCTGATTGCGGAGCCGGAGAGCGCATCAAATGACCTTGTGATCGCGCTCGAGGACGACACGCTGCTGACGATTATGCCGACACTTCTTCGGAAGGTTCGCGATGCGGGTTACTCTGCCGAGGCGGTAACATCGGGGTCTCCCCGCAAGCGGTTCGACAAGGCCGCGCGATTGAACGGACGCATCCTGATCAGCCTTCGGCGTGACGGCGGCAATCCAAGCTACTCGTTCAACACCAAACTGGCCCACGAAGAAGTTGCGCCAATCCGCGCGATCATCGCGGGGATAATGAACGCGCAATGACCCGCATCCCCCCCGACCGCATCGCCGCGATCGAGGCGCGGCGCGATGAGTTGCAGGCGCTGATGGCGACCGGCGACCTGGCGGGCGAACGCTTCGTCGCGGTGTCCAAGGAATATGCCGAGCTGGAGCCGGTCGCGACCGCCGCGGGCGCGGTGCGGCGGCTGCGCGCCGAGGCGCGGTCGCTGGAGGCGATGACGCGCGACGGCGATGAGGAGCTGCGCGCGATGGCGGCCGACGAGCTGCACGCCAACCGCGTCGCGCTGGAGACGGCGGAGCGGCACCTGGCACTCGCGCTGCTGCCGCGCGACGCCGCCGACGAACGCCCCGCGATGCTGGAAATCCGCGCCGGCACCGGCGGCGACGAAGCCGCGCTGTTCGCCGGCGACCTGTTCCGCATGTACCAGCGTTACGCCGACGCCCGCGCCTGGCGGGTCGAGCTGATCTCCGCCAGCGCGTCCGAAGCCGGCGGCTACAAGGAAATCGTCGCATCGGTCACCGGCCAGGGCGTGTTCGCCCGGCTGAAGTTCGAAAGCGGCGTTCACCGCGTCCAGCGCGTGCCGGTCACCGAAAGCGGCGGGCGCATCCACACCAGTGCCGCGACCGTCGCGGTGCTGCCCGAGGCGGAGGATGTCGACGTCCAGATCGACGACAAGGACCTGCGCATCGACGTCTACCGGTCGTCGGGGCCGGGCGGGCAGTCGGTCAACACCACCGATTCGGCGGTGCGCATCACCCATCTGCCGACCGGGCTGGTCGTGATCCAGCAGGACGAGAAGTCGCAGCACAAGAACAAGGCAAAGGCGCTGAAGGTCCTGCGCACCCGCCTGTACGAGGCGGAGCGCGAGCGGCTGGCGAGCGCGCGGGCGGGCGCGCGCAAGTCGATGGTCGGATCGGGCGACCGGTCGGAACGCATCCGCACCTATAATTTCCCCCAGGGCCGTGTGACCGATCACCGCATCAACCTGACGCTGCACCGCCTGCCCGAAATCCTGCAGGGCGAGATGGACGAGCTGCTCGACGCGCTGATCGCCGAGGACGAGGCCGAGCGGCTGGCGCAGCTCGACGCGGCGTGATCCGCGCGGCGCTGAACGCGGCGACGGCGCGGCTGGCATCGGTCAGCGACACACCCCGGCTCGATGCCGAACTGCTGATGGCCCACGCGCTGGGCTGCGCGCGGCAGGATCTGCTGCTGCGCCATCTCGACGCGCCCGAACCCGCGGGCTTTGCCGGGTTGGTCGAGCGTCGACTGGCGCACGAGCCGGTCGCCTATCTGACCGGATCGCGCGATTTCTGGACGATCACGCTGGCCGTCGGGCCGGGCGTGCTGATCCCACGCCCGGACAGCGAAACGCTGATCGAGGCGGCGGTCGACCATTTCGGCGCTGCGGCACCCGCACGCGTGCTCGATCTGGGCACCGGACCCGGGACGCTGCTGCTCGCCGCACTTGCCCAATGGCCCGATGCGGTCGGATTCGGTCGCGACACGTCGGACGTCGCATTGGACTATGCGCGCCGTAACGCGGCGATGCTGGGGATGTCTGGCCGCGCCCGCTTCGGCTGGGGCGACTGGGCGGAGGGCATTGACGACCGGTTCGACCTCGTGCTCGCCAACCCGCCCTATATCGGGGTGGACGAGCCGCTGCCCGATCAGGTCCGCGCGCACGAGCCGCCCGAGGCGCTGTTCGCGGGACCGGACGGGCTCGATGCCTATCGGCGGATCGTCCCCGAACTGCCGCACCTGATCGCGCCCGGCGGGATGGCCGCGCTCGAGATCGGACATTGCCAGGCGGACGCGGTGACCGCGCTGGTGCGCGCGACGGGGCTGGCGACCGCGCTGCGCCACGACCTGGCCGGGCGACCGCGCGCGGTGATCGTGCGTTGAAACGGTTGCGGCCAATACCATATTTCACTTGGCGATCGGTGCGCGCCCGGCTAGAGCAGGGGCGGGGCTAACGAGTTTCGACCACGCCGGCTGTCGGCGGTTGAACGAAATGATCGCCGCTCCACCCCACGTCATGACAGTCGCTGCAGTCCGGCGGCCATGGCTAGCGGATCGCGTCGGCTCGCCGCCGCGTCTCGTGACGAACCACGCAATCCTGGATCGAGTGGATCAGCGAACAGGCTTTAGGACAGGACCAGATTATCTTGATGAACAATCGTCAGGCCGGCCGCCGTCGCGGTCGTGGCGGGCAACGCTCGCAGGGTGGCGGGAACCCCAATCGTCCCGACAACGGCAACCGCATCGACAATCGTGCCCGGGGCAACGCCGCGCAGTTGCTGGAAAAATACAAGAATCTGGCGCGCGATGCACAGATGCAGGGCGACCGGGTCAACGCCGAATATTATCTCCAGTTCGCCGATCACTATTTCCGCGTGCTCAACGAATCGCGCTCGCGCTTCGAGGAAAATCGTCGTGGCCGCGAGGAGCGCGACGACAATTCGTCCTTCGACGATGAGGATGACGACATCGAATTCGACGGCGACGGTCAGGATGAGGAGCGCGAATCGTCGCGGCAGCCCGCGCGCGCGCAACGCGCCGAACGCCAGCCGCGTGAGGAGCGCCAAGCGCGCGAGGATCGTCCGGTGCGCGAGGATCGTCCCGCCCGCTTCAACGGCAATGGCGCAGGTCACGGCGTCGATGAGGGCGCACGGGCCGAAGCTCCCGCCGCCGGTGATGCCGAAGCGCCGCGCCGCGGCCGTCGCCCCCGCCGCGAAATGCCGGCGGTCGAGATGAGCGATGCGGCACCGGCCGGGATCGAAGCCGACCGGCTGCCGCCCTCGCTCGGCGCGGAGCCCGTCGATGCGCGCGCCGACGATGCGGACGAGGCCAAGCCGCGTCGCCGCCGCCGCACGCGCACTGCGGAGGAAGACGCGGTCGCCTGAACCCTGGTCCGCTTGATTCAATCGCGTAACGGCCGGTGCCCCCTGGGCATCGGCCGTTGTCGTTCCAGCCGCGCGCCAGTCATGTTGCCGCAATGATTTCCGTGGCATGTGGCGATCCGACCCGCCATCCTGGCGGCGGGTGCAAAAGGAGGATGGCGATGCGGCAGCGGGTTTCGACGGTGATCTGGATGGTTGCCGGATGCATCGCCGCGGCGGGCGCGGCGGGCGCGCAGCAGCTTCCCGGCAATGGCGCGCCGATCGACAAGGGCGCGCAGGGTGACGTTGCGGTCACCATCTACAACAATGATCTCGCGCTGATTCAGGACCGGCGACAGCTCAACCTGCCGCGCGGCGTCTCCGCCCAGGAGTTCGCCGATGTCTCCGCCGCGATTCGCCCGGAAACCGTGACCTTCGCCGCCGACGGCGTCAGCATCGTCGAACAGAATTTCGATTACGACCTGCTCAGCCCGCAGCGCCTGCTGCAAAAGGCGGTCGGGCAGGACGTGACGCTGGTGCGCACCAATCCCGCGACGGGCGCGGAAACCAGCGAAACCGCGCGTGTGCTCGCCAATAATGGCGGCATCGTCGTTCAGATCGGCCGCCGGATCGAAGTGCTCAATCCCGGCCAGCAGCGCATCGTCTTCCCCGCGCTGCCCGCCGGCCTGCGTGCGCGCCCGACCCTGTCGGTGACGCTCGACGCCGACAGCGCGGGCACGCGGCCCGGCACGCTGACCTATCTCTCGCGCGGCTTTGGCTGGAAGGCCGATTATGTCGCGCTGTTCGATGAACAGGCGGGCAAGATCGACGTCCAGGGCTGGGTGACGCTGACCAACAACAGCGGCACCAGCTTTGTCGATGCCAGGACGCTGCTCGTTGCCGGCGCGGTCGGCGAGGCGCAACCGGTGCGGCGCTATTCGCGTCCGGCATCCCCGCCGCCGCCGCCGCCCGGCAACCGGCCGGGCACCGAAACCGCTGATCGCGAGCGGCTGGGCGACTTCTACGTCTATCCGATCGCCGGGCGCACGACGATCGCGCAGGCGCAGCAGAAACAGGTCAGCTTCCTCGACGTCGCCGGCGCGCCCGCGGCCAAGGCCTATTATTTCCGCAACGACTGGCTGGGCAGCAGCGACGACGCGCGCAGCGTCGACACGGTGCTGCGCTTTTCCACCTCGCGCCAGGGGGGGCTGGGCGATGCGCTGCCCGCCGGTACGGTTCGCGTCTATATGCGCGACCAGCGCGGCGCGCCGCAGTTCATCGGCGAGAACGGCATCGGCCACACCCCGATGGGATCGGCGCTGGCGCTCAAGACCGGCGAGGCGTTCGACGTGAAGGTCAAGCCCACCGTCGAAACGCGCGAGCGGATCGGGCGCGACCGCTGGCGCACGACGATGCGCTACACGCTGACCAATGCGCGCGCGCAGGCGTCGGTGGTCGAGCTCGAACAGGCGGGGCTCGACAGCTATTGGGACGACAGCCGCATCCTGAGCGAAAGCCAGAAGAGCGAACGCGTCGATGCCGACCGCGTGCGCTGGCGCGTCGAGGTGCCCGCCAATGGCGAGGCGAGCGTGACCGCGACCTTCGACACGCGCTACTGACCGGCCGGCGGTGATGCGGCGTATCCTGGCGATGGCGGCGCTGGTCGCCACCGTGCTGCCCGCGGCGGCGCAGCAGGTGATGACCTCGCCCGCGCCGGAGGGCGTGCAGGTGACCGTCTATCGTGCGCCCGACCGAGGTGCGGACCAGCCGATTGACGCAAACTGGCTGGCCGGTTACGCGCTGATCACCGAACGCCGCACGATCGACCTGCCCGCCGGGCGCGCAGTGGTGCGTTTCGAAGGGGTGGCGGGCGGCATGTTCGCCGAAAGCGCGATCCTGACCGGGTTGCCTGGCGGGGTGCGCGAAAAGAATCTCGATGCCGACCTGTTGTCGCCGCGCAGCCTCTATGCCCGCGCGCTCGGCCGGCCGGTGACGATCCGGCGCACACATCTGAAATCGGGCCGGGTGGTCGAGGAGCCGGCGATCATCCGGTCGGGGCCGGACGGCGCGGCGATCGTCCAGACGCGCGACGGCTTTTTCGCCGCGGACTGCGGGCCGACCGACGACGACATCGTCTATGACGGCGTGCCGCCGGGCCTGTCCGCGCGCCCGACCCTGTCGGTGGAACTCGACTCGCCCATGGCACAGCGCGTGACGATCGGCCTGTCCTATCTCGCCTGGGGGTTCGACTGGCAGGCGGATTATGTCGCGACCCTCGCCCCCGATGGCCGCAGCCTCGACCTCACCGCCTGGGTGACGCTGGCGAGCGGCGATCCGACCAGCTTCGTGGCCGCCGAGACCGGCGTGGTCGCGGGTCGGGTGAACCGCGAGGATCGTCGCCCCTATCGCGACGCCGCCGCCGCGCCCCTGCAGATCACCTGCGGCGTGGCGCCGCCGCCCCCGCCTCCGCCGCCGTCGCCGCCTCTGCCGCTGCCAGTCGCGGCGCCGCCGATCGCCGATTATGCGCAGGAAATCGTCGTCACGGCCAACCGGGTGAGCCGTAAGGTGGTTCAGGAGGAGCTGGGCGACCTCAAATTCTATCGGGTCCCCTTCGCCACGACCGTCGCCGCCAACGCGCAGAAGCAGGTCGCGCTGCTGGAAAAGTCGGCGGTGCCGGTCGAACGCTATGTCGCGATTGACGTGTTCGGCGGTGGCGCATCCGCACCGATGACGATGCTGCGCGTGCAGAATCGCACCGACCGGGGACTTGGCGTCGCGCTGCCCGCCGGTCAGGTCGCGGTGTTCGCGACCGAGGGCACGCGCCGGCTGCTGCTGGGGCAGGGAAGCGTCGAGGACAAGGCGGTGGGCGAACCCGTCGAGATCGGCGTCGCCCCGGCGACGCAGGTGACACAGGAGGTCGAGGCGGTGAGGTCGGACGGCGACTGGACCGACCATCGCCTGACCCTGCGCAATGCGACGCCCGATCCGGTCCGGGTCGAAGCCCGTTTTCGGATTGGGGACAGCAATCTGTCCCGGACGTCGGCCCCGCTCGGGCGCAAGGATGGCGATGCCATCTGGATCGTCGAGGTGCCCGGCAACGCGACTCGCGCGCTCAGCTATCGCGTCACCGCACGCTGACCATCAGACCGCACGTCGGCATTCGGGGGCACGCTTACCCATTTCCCCGTCACCCCGGGCTTGACCCGGGGCCCCGCTGCTTCTCGCGTCAGAGCAGGCAGGGAGACCCCGGATCAAGTCCGGGGTGACGCGGAATGCGAGACGAGCAATGATGCGTCGCTTATTGGATCAACTTCCCAGCATCGCCAGCCGCGCGGGCAGCTCGGCCAGGATCGCGCGCCGCGCCGCCGGGTCGGACCGTACCCAGCCCGCGATCTCGGTCAGCGTGCGGCCACAGCCGGCGCACCATCCGGTCGCGTCGTCGATGCGGCAGACGTTGATACAGGGACTGGCGACGAAATCCCGGGAGTCCGGCTGGGGGACCATGCCAACGTTCAGCGCGCGAGCGTCACGTCCAGGAACGCCGGCACCGGGCCGTTCCAGCCTTCGTCGGGTCCGTCGACCCGATTGGCCTCGCGGCGGATGTCGCGACGTGGCGACTTGTCGGCGGTGCGTTCGGCCTCGGGCGCGCTGAACGGTGCCGGGCGACGGGACGGCGCGGGCGGTGCCGGCGCGGCCACCACCACTTCGGATGCGGTTTCGCGCGGCTCGACCGCCTTGTCCTTGCCCCGTCCCTTGCTGCCGCGCGTCCGGCGCTTGGCCGGCTTGTCTTCGGCATCCTCGACCGCGGGCGCTGGCGCATCGCTGGTATCGCGCCCGGTCAGCGCGCTGAACTTGACGCGCTCGATCTGCTGGCCGGTCAGCTTCTCGATATTGGCGATGTTCTCGGCATCGTCGCTGGTGACGAAGGTATAGGCGGTGCCGGTCGCGCCCGCGCGGCCGGTGCGGCCGATGCGATGGACGTAATCGTCGGGATGCCACGGCGCGTCATAGTTGAAGACGTGACTCACGCCCTTGATGTCGAGCCCGCGCGCGGCGACGTCGGAGGCGACCAGGATGTTGACGTCACCTTTCTTGAACCGGTCGAGCTCGGCGAGCCGTGCCGACTGGTCCATGTCGCCGTGGATTTCCGCCGATCGGAACCCCTGGCGCTGCAACGCCTTGTTGAGCTCGCGCACCATCGTCTTGCGGTTGCAGAAGATGATCGCGGTGCGGACGTCCTCCTCGCGGAGCAGGTGGCGCAGCACGTCCTTCTTCTGGTCGGCCTTCACCGGCACGACGCGCTGGGCGATGTTGAGGTTGGTCGATGCCGGGCGCGACACCTCGATCGTCTTGGGGTTGTCGAGGAATTTGTCGGCCAGCTTCTTGATCGGCGGCGGCATCGTCGCGGAAAACAGCAGCGTCTGGCGCTGCTTGGGCAGCTTGGTGCAGATTTCCTCGATATCGGGGATGAACCCCATGTCGAGCATCCGGTCGGCCTCGTCGATCACCAGCAGCGAACATCCGGTCAGCAGGATGTTGCCGCGCCCGAACAGGTCCATCAGCCGCCCCGGCGTGGCGATCAGCACGTCGACGCCCTTTTCCAGCGCCTTGACCTGATCGCCCATCGACACGCCGCCGATCAGCAGCGCCATCGAAAGCTTGTGATACTTGCCGTACTTCTCGAAATTCTCGGCGACCTGCGCGGCAAGTTCGCGCGTCGGCTCGAGGATCAGCGAGCGCGGCATCCGCGCGCGGCTGCGGCCATGCGCGAGGATGTCGATCATCGGCAGCACGAAGCTGGCGGTCTTGCCGGTGCCGGTCTGGGCGATGCCGATCAGGTCGCGCATCATCAGCACGGACGGGATCGCGCTCGCCTGAATCGGGGTCGGCTCGCTATAGCCGGATTCGGTTACAGCCCGCAGCAGTTCGTCGGAGAGGCCGAGATCGGCAAAGGTCATGGAGTTTCCGGGGAACGGGCGTCCGGTATTGGGCCTGCGTTCAGCCCCCGGCGCTCGCGGATTTGGCCGCATTTGTCAAGCGCGCGGCCTCCGACGAACCCGGTCGGCGGGCGCAGTTTCAGCGTCCCGGCACCAGCGCGCGCAGCGCGGTGATGCGACACTGGCCGCCCGAACGCGACCGGATCGTGTCGCGCTGGGCACAGATCTGTCCGTCGCTCGTGCCCTTCAGATAGACGCCCGAGTAGAAATCGAGCGCCGGGCATTCGCTTTCCAGCCGCGCGCGCAGCCGGCTGCCGCCGGTCAGCAACAGGTCGATGCTGCCGCTCTGTGAAATCGTTGCCGCCGCCAACCGCGCGAGCGGCACGCATTTGGCCGACCGCTGCTCGACCCAGTTCATCGGCGG
>NZ_LSKG01000062.1:0-240 GCF_001557005.1 Sphingomonas sp. CCH15-F11
CGCCCACGCCGCCCCCGGTCAATTTCGACACGTCGGAATATCGCGCCTCTGTCGGTCCGGTTTCGGCGACCGCGCTGACCGCGTATCAGAACGGCGCGACCGGGCGGGGCGTCGGCATCGGCATCGTCGATACCGGCATCGACGCGGGGACCCAGGAGTTTCCCGGCCGCATCAGTACCGCATCGACCAGCACCGCCGGCAACGGATCGACCGATGACGAGGACGGGCACGGCACGGCGG
>NZ_LSKG01000063.1:0-2941 GCF_001557005.1 Sphingomonas sp. CCH15-F11
CACCCACTCCGACACCGGCGCCCACCCCGACGCCTGCCCCCACGCCGACCCCGACACCCGCGGCCAGCCCAAGCTCGACCTATATCCGCTTTGCCGACATCTATGCGTACCGGCTCGGGTCGGGCGTGACGCTGCCCAGCGCGTGCAGCGCGGTGGCGTTCGACCGGCAGCCGCCATCGGTGCTGCCCACCAACAGCTTCGGGCAGGGCGCGACCTTCCGTTTCGTGGTCACACCCCAGGTCTGGGCGGTCAACGGCGACGGCTTTCAGCTCTCGTTCGACGGCCGCACAGTCGACCCCTTCGCCACCGGTGCCGAAGCGGCCTATATGACCGAGGTGGCGGGTGAGCCGGTGCGCTTCACCATTGTCGTGCCGGACGCCGGGGGCCGGGCGTTCGCCTATAGCCGGCTGGCATCGGTGGCGATCCCGGTCGAGCGGGTGTCCCGCCAGACGCACTGCATCGTCGGCATCTCGACCCTTTCCAGCGACCTCGCCACGGCACCGTCGACGCCCTATGGCGATGGCCGCGTCCTGGCGACTGCCTATCTGGCCGATTCGGGTGGCGGGCCGGCCCGCGCATATGGCCTCGGCAACAGCATCGTCGCGATCACCCCCGACCCCGCGGGCCGCCGCATCACGCTTACGCTCCGGTTGGTGGGCACGCCCATGGCCGGGGGGGCCGACATCCCGCTGGGCAGCTTCGCCGCCACTGCGTCGATCGACGCCGCGACGGGCAATTTCACCGCGCCTTTGACCAGCAGCGACCGCGGCGTGATCGGAACGCTCAGCGGCCGGTTCTTCGGGCTCCAGGCGATTGAGGTGGCGGCAGCGTTCGGCGCGACCGTCGCGGCAGACGGCGCACAGCCCGCCTTCACGATCGCTGGCGGCATATTTGCCGCACGCTAAGCCGCCACCCGCTGCATCCGCCGGGTCGATATGCTATCACCCGACGGCCGGTCACGATGACCGCGCCCTTCATGTCCAGGGAGCATGATCAGATGGTCGCCAACAGTCCATGGCAGCATCACCGTCGCGCAGGCGTCGCCGACGACATCGATTTCGAGATCAAGGGCCAGGAGCTTCAATTCGTCGAGATCGAGCTCGACCCCGGCGAAAGCGCGGTGGCGGAAGCCGGCGCGCTCGTCTGGAAGGACGCGGCGATCGGCATGACGACGGTATTCGGCGACGGCAGCGGCGGTGCCGACGGCGGTTTCATGGACAAGCTGCTCGGCGCGGGCAAGCGACTGATCACCGGCGAAAGCCTGTTCACCACGGTGTTCACGCACAATGGCAGCGGCAAGGCGCGCGTTGCCTTTGCCTCCCCCACCCCGGGTGCCATCCTGCCGCTCAACCTTGCGCAGCTGGGCGGGCGGCTGATCTGCCAGAAGGACAGCTTCCTCGCCGCAGCCAAGGGCGTGTCGATCGGTGTCGAGTTCCAGCGCCGGGTGATGACCGGGCTGTTCGGCGGCGAGGGCTTCATCATGCAGAAGCTGGAGGGCGACGGCTGGGTCTTCGTCCAGATGGGCGGCACCGTGGTCGAGCGCGAGCTGGGGCCGGGCCAGGAGCTTCACGTCGATACCGGCTGTCTGGCCGCCTATACGCCTGGCATCGACTTCGATCTGGTGACGGCGGGCGGGGTCAGGAGCGTCCTGTTCGGTGGCGAGGGGCTGTTCTTCGCGCGGTTGCGCGGGCCGGGGCGGGTATGGATCCAGTCGCTGCCCTTTTCACGCCTCGCCGGACGGATGCTTGCCGCCGCCGGATCGCGCGGGGGACAGAATCGGGGCGAAGGATCGATGCTGGGCGAGCTCGGCGACCTGATCGGCGGCAATCGCTGACGGACGGACGCCACCTCTCCCGTCAACCGAGCGTCATGCAAAGATGCCCGGTGGACCCCGGCACGAGGCCGGGGTGACGGACAAGTGCGACTCGGCTTACGCGATGATGCTGTCGCCCAGCGTCATCGTCTCGCCATTGGTGACGATCACCCGGTCGCCCAGCTTGACCGTGCCGAACAGCTTGCGCGCGAACGCGGTCGGGACGCCGATGCAGCCGTGCGTCGCCGCGCCTTCCTCGACATCGCTGCCGTGGATCGAGATGCCGTCATTGGTCAGCCGCAGCATATAGGGCATCGGCGCGTCATAGAGGTTGGAGACGTGATCGGCGTCCTTTTCGGTGATCGGATAGATGCCGGTCGGCGTCGGCTTTTCATCCGCGCCATAGAGGATCACCGCCGCGCCGATTTCATGCCCGCCCTTGAACACCGACAGCACCTGCGCCTGCAGGTCGACGGTGATGACGATCGGGCCATCGGGCACGCCGGCATCGTCCCAGACATGATCGCCATGGGTGAAGGGCGACGGCACGTCGAGGATGCGCTTGACGACGAAATCGGGGTTGGCGGCGGGTGCCGTCATCTCGACCGGCGTCGTCGCAGCGATCGGTGAAGGCGTGGGTTCGGGCATGGATTGAAGCGCGGGCGCAGCCACCGGTGCAGCCTCGCGCAATGGGTCTATGCCGCTGTTCATCGCCAGCAGCGTCGCACTCGTCGCGATCGCCAGCATCATGCCGGCGCGCATCGCATAGGTCCCAAAGCGGGTCATCAGCAGCTCCTGTTGCGCTGCTTATCGTCGATTGCCGCACGGTGCGCGAGGGGGTGGAATCGCGCTGTGCCGGGCTGGGACGTTTACCACGCCAACAGCAGAAGAGGCTGTATCGACCCGCTCATCCTGAATAGGGACTAAGCTTGGCGAAGCCTGTCCTGAGCGACGCCGCTGGCGGCGTCGAAGGGCTCAGCGGCTACGCAGGATGAGCGGTTCGGGGATACGTCCTTGCGCGCAAACTCGCACGCAAGACTCGCTGACGACTGGCCTCAAATCCCCTCCGCGACCACCGGGAAGCCGGCCGCTTCCAGCGCCGCCGTCAGATCCGCCACACACTGATCG
>NZ_LSKG01000064.1:0-3092 GCF_001557005.1 Sphingomonas sp. CCH15-F11
GGTGGGTGTGCCGGGTGGAGCTGCTACGCGACAAGACCGGCAGCGACGCCCAGCCCAAGGAGTTCAACCGGATGCTCCGGCGGGTGATCGAGGCCGACCAGCTCCCCGACTATACGATGGAGACGACCGAGACGGCCGACAAAAGCCCCGCCGTCCTGTTCAGGCGACGCGGCGAGGCCGAGGCGCTGGCGCTTGCCGAGCGGATGCGGGCCGAAGAGGAGCGGCGCGCGCGCTTCGACGTCGATCGCCGGCGAACCGAGGAGGTCGACGCCCGCATGGATCGGCTCGCCGGGCGTCGCTGACTATCGGGGTTTCACCCACCGCAGCCGTCACTATCGGGGTTTCGCCCACCGGCCCGAGTCGACCGGCCGGCCGCACCGCGCCGCGATCGAGGCCGAACGGCCCGCCAGCTTGTGGATAACCGTCCCGGAAAGCCGCTTTTCAGGATTGGCGGACTCGGGGGATCACCCACCATCGCTTCGGGGGATCACCCACCGGACTATCGGGGGATCACCCACCGAATCACGGGGTTTCACCCACCATGCACATCCGCAACTGCCTGATAGCAAAGCGAAGATTCCGCTTCGCGCGGCCCTTAACCTTCTTAACGATTCCTCTTTAACAGAATCTCTTAACCCCGAGCGGCACCGCTGGACCCGCAGAAGCCCGTTAGGCTAGGACAACGGCAGCTCCCTCCATCAGCGACATCACACGTCCGAAAGGGGAGGGGAGAAACGGAATCGGCCTAACGGCCGATGCGCTTTAGTTGCGTGCCGCCTTCGGCGTCACCAGGGCGGCGCAAGCGCCGCAGGCTTTCCGGAAAAGCCAAGCGCGACCGGCGGCGCTTCGACTTCGAGCGACAGTGACCGGCAAATCGGTCTCAGGGGCGGGTTTCCGGGCCGTGGTGCGCCGATCGAGAGGCGAGGGGAGGGCAGAGCCCTACGAAGGCCAGGGCAGCGCCAGCGCGGCCCCTCGCGCTAACTGGTCAGATCGACTATGACGTGCGAAGCGAGCTGCCCAGCGATCGCGACCGGACCCGCCGCGGCTGCTACCCGTAGCGGGTCCAACTTCCGGCCCGGCGGTGTGTGGACTTCGTGCTTTCGGCGACCGTTCAGGCCGGATCGAACAACCCGGCAAACTCGCGCTGATCGTAATAGCGGATTTTTTCGACCGCGAGCGGGTGTTCGCCCTGGCGCAGCAACAGAACCTGGTCGGGCCGCATCCGCATGATTTCGTCAGGGGTGGCGAGCCGCCGGGCGGTGACGTGTGCGCTGACGCTTTCCGAGGGGCCAGCGCGGTTTTCACCCCAGCCGGTGCCGCGCGAGGTGCTGACGGTATCGTATTCCAGCGTCGTGTCGCCGATCGTGCGCGAGAGCATGTCGGCGGTGGCATGATCGTTCACCCCGAACGCTTGGATCACGCCGGCGTTGGACATGAACGTACCAGCGCGCTCGCCATAGTTCGCCTTGAGCTGGTGCATGTCCTGGAGGATCGGCCAGAGTTGGAGGCCATAGCCCGCCATCAGCCCCATCGCGCGCTCGACCGGCTCCAGACGGCCAAGCGCGGCGAACTCGTCGAGCAGGAACAATACCGGACGGGCAGGGCGGGCGGTCGATCGCGCCATGTCGGTGACGGCTTGCGATACGAGCAGCCGCAGCCAGCGTGCATAGGTGTCGAGCCGATCGGGCGGCAGGCACAGGAACACCGTGGCGGTCGATTCTTTCAATCCCGCGAACGTGAAATCCGACGTGGCCGTGCTGGCGACGATGCGCGGGCTATCGAGAAAGTGGGTATGGCGCTGGGCCGACGACAGCACGCCCGCGGCTTCGCGATCGGACTTGCCGAGCTGGCGGTTGGCGGCGCGCGCGACCAGGCCACCGGCACCGGCACCGGCGCTGTCCTGCATCGCGGCTAGCAGATCGGCGAAGCGGGCAGGGGCAAGCGTCAGATACTCGCGCACCGTCGCCAGCGTCCGGCGATCGAGGGGTTCGGTGGTGACGACATGGAGGATCAGCCCGGCGATGAGCGCCTTGGCTTCCTCGTTCCAGTGCGCTTCGCCGGACTGTCCCGGCGCGTCATGGACCAGGGCGTCGGCGAGCGTGTTGGCATCTTCCGCGAGATCGAGGCTGGCGGGATCGAGCCGATCGAGCGGATTGTAGCAGGCAGGGGGCCGGCCCGACACACCGAACGGATCGAGGCACCAGACCGGCCCCTTGGTGGCGCGGGCGCGGGCGGTGACACGCGCGTTCTCACCCTTGGGGTCGATGCAGATCACCGAGCGATCGAGCAGCAGCAGGTTGGGGATGATCGTGCCGACACCCTTCCCCGACCGGGTCGGAGCCATCGTCAGCAGATGTGCCGCGCCGTCATAGCGGAGCAGCTTCCCCGATTTGGCGGAGCGGCCGATCAGGAGATCCCCGCTCGCTTCCAGCTTTCGCACGTCGGCGCGGTCGCCGAAGCGGGCCGACCCCAGCAGCTCGCTTTGCCGGTTGGCGGCGCGGCTGTTGATGCGCCAGGTCGCGGCGATCAGCCCGACCAGGACGAAGAACGACACCGTGCCGGAAATGCTGCCCACCCCGAAGATGCCTTCGAGCCAGCGGGCGGTCGCATAGGCGGCGACGAACGAGACGACGATCGCGAGCCGCCAGGAGATCGGTCGACGCCCGCCGATGAGCGGCCCCGCCATCAGCGCGCCGCCGCGACGGGCGTAATCGGCAGGGACCGATCGGAGTCGGGATGATCGAGCAGCCGGAGCAGGATTTGCGTGGCGAGGGGAGGGGGGACCGCCTCGACCAGCATCATCTCGAAGAACGCATCGTCGTTGGGCGTCGGGATCATGTCCTCGATCACGAGGTTGGCGCGCGAGTCCGCCATGTCCTCGCGCCACATGGCGACTTCCGCCGGCGTGCCGCGCGTGAAATCCATCGCGCGCACTTCGGCGCGGATCGCCTCGATATCGAAATCCGCCATCAGCTCGCCTCCGTCGTTTCCGCTTCCGCATCGAACGCCCGCTTGCCGCGCCGCTTCCACAGCGCCAGCACGTCGCCGGCATCATCACCGCGCGCGCGGCCGGCGAGATCGAGCAGCGCGCC
>NZ_LSKG01000065.1:0-51452 GCF_001557005.1 Sphingomonas sp. CCH15-F11
CGCGTCTGCCGCGCCCTGGATCCGAATGCGTTCGGGCAGGTCGTGCCCGCCATGATCGGCGGTCAGCACCGCCAGATAGTCGATGCCCGCCGCATCGAGCACCGCGAAGAACTGGCCGAGGTCCTCGTCGAGCGACATGAGCTGCAGGCACATCTCGGTGCCCTGGTTGCCGAATGTATGGCCGACATAGTCGGTCGCCGACACGCCGACCGCCAGGATGTCGGTCGCCTCGCCTTTGCCCAGCCCCATGTCCTGGACCAGCCCCGCCGCCAGCGCGAGCGTTGCGCCGTCGAGCGCGGGCGACGCACGAAAGCCGCGCGCGTCGCCCGGCGCGCGCTGGAACCGGCCCGTACCGACGCTGTTGCCGCCACCGATCGCGATCGGCTGATCGACGCGCGCACATGCCGGCGGCAGGTCAAGCGGCGGCTGGCCCTGCGCGATCAGGCGCGCGACGGCGGCGTTCGTGCGATCGACCACGGGCAGCGTGGCGCGGCCTTTGAACGTCGCGAACTGCTTGCCGTCCCACCACCAGCTCTGGTCGGTGCGGCCGCCGCCCATCATTACCGCGGCGCGATCCTTGCCCGCGACGGCGACGTTGCGCGATCGCGGGTTCGCCGCCTTCAGCCGCTCGCCGAGCACCGGCACCTTCAGATGCACGGCGGAAACCGTATAGTCGGACGACGTGCTGCCCGGCGCGGTTTCGTCCTCCGCGCAATAGACGCTCTTGTCGGCACGCGCGGCGTTCAGGTCAGTCCAGTTGTTCGCGATGATGCCGCTGCGATAAGGCAGCGCGCCGGTCAGGATCGTCGAATGGCCGGGACAAGTTTCCGTCGCCGCATGCGCCTGGTAGCCGGAGGGAAACACCACCCCACTCGCCATGCGCGCCAGCCCGCCGGTAAAATGCGGCCGATATTGCGCGAACAGGTCGGCGGCGAACTGGTCGACCGAGATCGCGACGATCAGCCTGGGCGGGGCGGCGGGCGCAGCCGCGGGTCGATCGGCCGCCGGTGCGCGGGCGGGCTCGGCCGCGGGCGCATCGCTTTTTTGCGGCGCGGTCTGTGCATGTGCAACCATCGGTGCCGCGAGCGCGAACAACAGGGCGGGAGCATGGTGACGAAGGACGCGCATCGAATATCCCAACTGCTTTTTCGGATCGCCCGCGCTATGTTCCAACGCGCCGGGCTGGGCAAGGATGACGCATGGGTTCTGGATATTTCGGCGCGATGACAAAGGCCGCCTTGCGCCGGCTTTCAATCGTCACGCTGCTGCTCGTCACGCCGTTCGCATCGGCGCTGGCGCAGGAGGAGCTGCCCGGCCCGCATATCGCCATCGACCTGATCGCCGAAACCGATCGTCCCGCCCCGGGGCAGGAGGTGACGCTCGCATTCGCCTCCACCCCGCAGCCCGGCTGGCACGGTTACTGGAAAAATCCGGGCGAGGCCGGCATCGAGACCCAGCTCGCCTGGACGCTGCCCACCGGGGTCGCGGTCGGCCCGCTGGCCTATCCGGTGCCCCAGAAGCTGCTGATCGCGGGCATCATGAACTATGTCTATGAAGGGCCGTTCACGCAATTCGCGACGGTCCGGATTCCCGCCGACGCGGCGGTCGGCACGCGCCTGCCGCTGCGGGTGCGCACCGATTACCTGGTCTGCACCGACGAGATCTGCGTCCCCGAAAGCGCGGAGCTGTCGACCGTCCTGACCGTCGGCGACGGCGCGATCGATCCCGCGCGCCGCGCGCAATTCGACCGCTGGCGTCGCGCCCTGCCCAGGCCGATCGGATCACCCGCGACCTTCGCGGTCACCGGCAGCGGCGCCGACGCGCGCGTCCGCATCGCCATCCCCTACCCGGCCGACGCGCCGCTGGGCGACCCCGCCGCCGCCTATTTCTTTCCGCTGACCGCCGGCGCGATCGATTATGGCGCGGCCCAGACCGTGACGCGCGACGGCGACAGGCTGCTGATCGACACCGTCGCGGCGGGCAGTCCAACGGCGATCGAAGGCGTGCTTAAGCTCGGCGAAGGCGACGGGTTCCAGGTGCGCGCAGCCCCCGGCGCGGTGCCGACGACCGCGGGCGGCGGCGGTGCGGTCGACTGGCAGCTCGCCGCGCTTGCCCTGCTCGGCGCGATCGCCGGCGGGCTGATCCTCAACATCATGCCATGCGTCTTTCCGATCCTCAGCCTGAAGGCGCTCAGCCTGGCAAAGGCGGGCGAGAGCGACGCGCATGCCCGGGCAGAGGGCCTGGCCTATACCGCCGGCGTCGTGCTGGTCTGCGCCGCGCTGGGCGCGATGCTGCTGGGGCTGCGCGCGGCCGGCGCCACCGTCGGCTGGGCCTTCCAGCTTCAGGACCCGCGCGTCATCCTCGTCCTGCTGCTGCTGGTCAGCGCGATCGCGCTCAACCTGGCGGGGCTGTTCGAGCTGCCGACCCCGCAATTCGCGGCGCGCGCCACGGGCGGCGGGACAAAGGGCGCGTTCGCCACCGGCGCGCTTGCCGCCTTCATCGCGACACCGTGCACAGGCCCGTTCATGGGCGCGGCGCTCGGCGCGGCGCTGATCCTGCCCTGGTGGGCGGCGATGCTGATCTTCATCGGGCTGGGACTCGGGCTGGCGCTCCCCTTCCTGCTGCTCGGTTTCGTCCCCGCGCTCCGGCGGCGGCTGCCGCGACCGGGACCGTGGATGGACAATTTCCGCAAGGCGCTGTCGGTGCCGATGTTTCTGACCGCGCTTGCGCTCGCCTGGATCCTCGGGCGACAGGCGGGGGTCGACGGCATGGCGCTCGGGCTGGGCGCGGTGCTGGTCGCCGCGATCGGACTGTGGTGGACCGGGCGACGACAGGCGGACGGCAAGGGGCGGCAATGGCTGCCCGCGCTTCCCGCGCTCGCCCTCGCGCTTGCCGCGACCGCGCTTGTCCAGCGTGCGCCCGCCCAGGCGACCGATGCGGTCGCCGCGCTGCCGGACGCACAGGCGTTCAGCGAGACGAAGCTGGCCACCTTGCGCGCCGAAAACCGGCCCGTTTTCGCCTATTTCACCGCTGACTGGTGCGTGACGTGCAAGGTCAATGAAAAGGCCGCGATCGAAACCGCGGCGGTGGCGAGGGCGTTCGGCGACGGCAAGGTCGCGGTGCTGGTCGGCGACTGGACCAATGGCGACCCCGCGCTCGGTCGCTTCATCGAACGCCACAACCGCGCCGGCGTGCCGCTCTACCTATGGTATGCGCCGGGCAGTGATGAACCCAAGGTGCTGCCGCAAGTGCTGACCCAGGCGATGCTGACCGATCTGGCCGGCGGGGGAAAAGCCGGGGGGTGAGCGTCGTGTCGGCCGCGCGCCGGCTCTGCCGCCCAGTTCGGCAAAGGTCGCGGTGCCGACCGGATAGTCGCGCCAGGTTGCGTGGTCGAAATGCCACCATTCCTCCGGGATGACCGCAAAGCCCTCCGCTTCCATCGCGCGCCGCAGCAGGTCGCGGTTCGCGCGCGCCTCGGTGGTGCCGCCGCGAAAGTCGGCCGCCGCGCGGTGCGAGAATTCGTCATAGCGGCTCGGCATCGGCACGATGCGCCCGGTCGCCAGCTCGGTCAGGCCCAGATCGACCGCGCAACCGCGATTGTGGCGCGACCCCTGCGCGGGATCGGCCACGAATTCGCGGCTTTCGGGCGGCGTCGCTTCCCAGAACATCCAGGTCGCGTACCAGGGCCGATACGCGTCATAGATGACCAGCCCGAAGCCCTGCGCACGCAGCGCCGCCAGCACGCGGCCCAGCGCCTCGGCCGCCGGCCGCTGCAAAAATGCGCCCGGGCGGTCATAGACCGGCAGCCCCATGAAATTGTCCGCGGTCGCATAGCGGATGTCGAGGCGCAGCCCCGCGCCGGTCAGCGCGACAAGGTCGGCCGCACGCGCGCCGGGCTGCGGCGCGGGCGGGGTGGCGGCGAGCGCCCGCTGGCGCAGCGCCGCCGGGTCGGCGCGCACCGCGGCACGGATGCGCGCCTGCGCCTCCGCCCCGAAATCGCGGCGCGGGTTAAGCAGGCCATTGATCACCACCGACTGTCCGCCCTCGCTGAAATACAGCCTCCGCCCGTCGACGGCGCGCCACACGCCGGGTTCGGCCGGGGTCAGCATGCCGTCCAGCCCCATACCGATCGCGAACAGCGCGCCATCCGCCTCGCCGATCGTCACGAACCGTTCGGGTTCGCCATAATCGCCGATCAGGTCCATGCCGTAAAAGCACCGGTCCTGCGCCCAGCCCGGCGTGGCCAGCATCAGCGCCGCCCCCGCCACCAACCCGCCACGCAACACTGTCCGCCGCGCAATCATCGTGCGATCCGCCGGTTGAGCCATGTCGCCACCTCGCCTGCACCCTGCTTGTCGGTATCGCGGTCGACCCGGTAATTCGCCTCGCGCATCGCCTCGACCGGAATCGCGCCGACCAGCGGGCGCAGCGCCGCCAGAAAACGTTCGTCCTGCGTCCGCTTGGGCGCGACCAGCAGGATCGCGTCATAGCCCGGGATCGCGCCCTTGGGATCGCTGAGCACCGCCAGCCCCTGCGCCGCGATCCGCCCGTCGG
Source organism: Sphingomonas sp. CCH15-F11 (assembly GCF_001557005.1). Classification (NCBI taxonomy): domain Bacteria; kingdom Pseudomonadati; phylum Pseudomonadota; class Alphaproteobacteria; order Sphingomonadales; family Sphingomonadaceae; genus Sphingomonas; species Sphingomonas sp. CCH15-F11. Next base: position 4,555 of record NZ_LSKG01000065.1, read on the forward strand.
AGGAAAAGGCGGAGATGACATCCGCTTCGCCGCTGTCGATCGCGCGATACATGAAGGTCGGATTGTACGCCCGCGCCGAGGCGAAACGCAGCCCGTAGGCGTCGCGGATCGCCCGCCATTCGCCGCGCTCCAGAAATTCGAGGTCTGCGCCCAGCTTCAGCCCCGGCGCGGCGCGCGTCAGGTCATCGAGCGAGGCGATATCGCGCGCCTTTGCATCGTCACCGCGCATCGCGAAGGCATAGGCATTCTCGAACCCCAGCGTGCCGACCAGCCCGACACCGTGCCGCTTCCGCGCCCATGTCGCCACGCCCGCGACGATCGCCGCGCGGCCAGGTACATCCGTGCGCCGCATCTGGTTGGTCCAGAGCGTCCCCGTATAGTCGACATAGACATCGATGTCCCCGCCGGCGAGCGCGGCAAAGGCGACACCCGATCCCAGCCCCTCGCGATAACTGACCCGGTATCCCGCCGCTTCAAGCCGCTGGCCGATGACGCGCGCCAGGATATATTGCTCGGAAAAGCCCTTGGCCCCGACCACGACGTCGCGCGGGGGCGTGACGAGCAGCGGTGCGACCGCAACCGCCAGGCCCGCGCCGAGCAGCGCCACGCTCGCCCATAATTGTCCGCGCCGCCGCGCCCGGATCGCCCCTTCGGCCAGCCCCAGCAGCGCGTCGACCGCGATCGCCAGCGCGGCGGCGGCGATGCAGCCCGCGAGCACCAGCGACCAGTTCTGGGTCTGGAGCCCGGCAAAGATCAGGTCGCCCAGGCTCGGCTGGCCGACCGTCGTCGACAGCGTCGCCGCGCCGATCGTCCAAACGGCCGCGGTGCGGATGCCGGCCATCAGCACCGGCGCGACCAGCGGCAGCTCGACCAGGCGCAATTTCTGTCCCGCCGTCATGCCGACGCCATCCGCCGCCTCCAGCACTGCGGGATCGAGATGGGTCAACCCGGTCACGCCGTTGCGGACGACCGGCAGCAGCGCATAGAGGCTGAGCGCGAGCAGCGACGGCAGGAAGCCGAGCGCCGGGATGCCGCCCCCCACCAGCCCCGACAGCCACAGCAGCACGGGATAGAACAACGCCAGCAATGCAAGCGCGGGCACGGTCTGGATCAAGCTCGCGAGCGCCAGCACGATGCGCGCCACCGCCGGCCGCCGCGCCGACCACAGGATCAACGGCGCACTGACCACCAGCGCCAGCATGAGCGCGGCCGCCGCGAGCAGCAGGTGGCGGGCCGCAAGCTCGGGCACGCGCGCGAATGCCTCGATCATCCGCGCGCCTCGATCTCGGCCAACCGGTGCGCCTGGTCGCGCGGCACCGCCACCAGCGCGTCGGCGGCGGAACCCGCGCGGCCGGCCAGCAGCTCGGCGGGCGTCGCATCGGCGACGATTGCACCACCCGCCATTACCAGCACGCGGTCGGCGAGCAGCAGCGCTTCGGCCATGTCGTGCGTGACCATCAAGGTCGTCAGCCGCATCCGATCGTGCAGCGCGCGGATCGCCTTGCCCAGCCCGTCGCGCGTCACCGGATCGAGCGCGCCGAACGGCTCGTCCATCAGCATCAGCCGAGACTGGCAGGCCAGCGCACGCGCGACGCCGACGCGCTGGCGCTGGCCTCCCGACAGCGCATCGGGCATCCGCGTGGCGAGGTCGGGGCTGAGTTCGACCAGCTCGAGCAGTTCGGCGACGCGTGCCGCATGATTGCGTTCACCGCTCAGCCGGAGGCCGATCGCGATATTTTCCCCGACGCTCAGATGCGGGAACAGCCCGACATTCTGAAACACATAGCCGATCCGTCGGCGCAACAGATGCGCGGGTTCGGCATCGACCGCGCGCCCATCGATCCGGACCGCTCCCGCGCTCGGCTCGACCAGCCGATTGACCATCTTGAGCAGCGTCGACTTGCCCGACCCCGACGTGCCCACCAATGCGACGAAGCTGCCGCCGGCAATGTCCAGCGTGACACCGCGCACCGCCGTCACCCCGCCCGGATAGGTCTTGGCCGCGCCGTCGAATTGCACCGCCGGGCCGGGATCGTGGTTTTGCGCTGGCATTGAAGCGGGTTGTGCGGGAAGGATGACGGAAAATCAAAGGGGAGAGCATCGCGTGGCGGCAAGCGTCGGCAAATCGGCATTCATCACCGGCGGCGGGTCGGGCATCGGCCGCGCGGTCGCCCGCCATTTCGCCGCGCAGGGCTGGCGGATCGGCGTCGCCGACATCAATGCGGCGGCCGCGGCGGAAACCGTAGCAATGCTGCCCGAAGGCCGGGCGGGTACTTACATCATGGACGTGCGCGACCGGGACCAATGGCGCGCTAGCCTGGACGCCTTCACCGGCGGTGCGGGGCTGGACCTGTTGTTCAACAATGCCGGCATTCCGATGGGCGGACCGTTTGCAGATACCAGCGCCGCCGACCTGGAGCGCACGATCGCGATCAATTTCACCGGCGTCGTCCATGGCGCGCATATCGGCTATCATTATCTCAGGCTGTCGCCCGGATCCTGTCTGCTCAACACCGCGTCGGCGGCCGGGATTTACGGCACGGCCGGCGCGGCGATCTATTCGGCGACCAAGTTCGCGGTGCGCGGACTGACCGAATCGCTCGAGGCCGAGTGGCGGCGCGAGGGGATCAAGGTGCGCTCGCTGATGCCCAGCTTCATCGAAACCCCGCTGCTCGACGGCGGCATCGTCGGATCGAACCTCAACATCCGCGAGCGCGTGACGTCGGCGGGGCTCGAGCTCACCCCGGTCGAGGAAGTGGCCGAGGCCGCGTGGCGCGCAGTGCATGGCGACGACGTGCATACCGTCGTTGGCAAGACCGCGAAGCGGATGCGGTTCGCCGCGCGCTGGATGCCCAAGCAATTGCGCCGCCAGGCCTCGCGCGGCCTGTGAGCCGGGACCGATGAGCGACCGCGCCACCCCCAACCTGCCGTCGCGCGACTTCGACGCGACCGAAGCCTTCTACGCCGCGATCGGCGAATTAGCCGTCTTATTGCTTGACCATACAGTTAAGCCGAGGCGACGCTCAGCAGTAATTTTATCAGCTCAAACTATCGAAAACAAAAAGCCTAGACATTCAAGCGCTTGTAGCATATTTTCAACGAGCTAAAACGTTAATCCCGAAAGGAGAGTCGGATGCTCAATATCCTGCGCTCGAAGGCTATACGTGCTCTAGCCGCGACCGTTCTCGGTCCGGCAATGTTGGTTATGATGCCTTCGCAGGCTTTCGCGATGAGCCCTTACCAATATGCGATTCAATCATGCTGGCCGGATCGATGGCAAACGGTGAATGGCGGCTTCGGAAGCTACGAAGAATGCTTCGACTGGCATCGTGCGCAGATGTGTCGCGCGCTCCCCTCCAACAGTCCCTATCTTGAGCAGTGTGAATTCTGATCGGATTGACGCGGCGGGAAATGGTATTTCCCGCCCATTTTTGGGTATGCATACGTAAATTTGAGACTGTACGGCTTTACTGATATCGTCGTCTTGATGATTATCTTCCTGGGTTCATGCGACTCAAATTTTGGGCCTGCCTTGCTCCTGAAGCGTAGCGAACCGGCGGTGTGGAGACCTGAAGATTCGTCGTCCTACATGTGGTTCAAAGATGGCACGAGACTTCGCTCAAGTAACGCCGCCGTGAAAAGAACCTGCGTTAACAAGGCCTAAATTCTTTCCCTATCCCGACCTCGATCCGTCCGGCAGTTCATTCGGCTGCTGCCTGCGCGTCGACGACGTCGACGGGCTCCATGCCGCCTGTGTCGCGGCGGGGGTCCCGCACGCCCGCACCGGCATGCCGCGCGTCAGCCCGCCCGTGCGCGATCCGGCGGCCGGGTTGCGCATCGGCTATCTGGTCGACCCCGACGGCACGCTGCTGCGGCTGGTGGCCAACGCCTGACCGGGCCGCGTCCCCTCTGGCCGCGCGCGCAAATCGCGCTATGGTCGCCGCGCACGCGGGCCGGGGCACGCGCGCTTTCGTCACGCCAGGGGACAATTTCACCCGAATGACCAGGTTCCTGATCGGCATCGCCGGCATCATCGTCATCCTCGCCATCGCCTATGCCCTGTCCGCCAACCGCCGTGCGATCCGCCTGCGCGTCGTCGGCGCGGCGTTCGCGCTCCAGGCCGGCATCGCGCTGCTCGTCCTCTACGTGCCCGCCGGCAAGGCGGTGATCGCGGGAATGGCCGGCGGCGTGTCGGCGCTGCTCGGCTATGCGAGCGAGGGGACCAAGGTCATTTTCGGCCCGATCGCCACCGACGCGACCTTCGGCACCGCCTTCGCCGTCTCCGCCCTGCCGGTCATCATCTTCTTCGCCGCGCTGGTGGCCGTGCTTTATCATGTCGGCATCATGCAGATGGTCGTGCGCTGGATCGGCGGCGCGATCGAAAAGGTGATCGGCGTATCGAAGGTCGAATCGCTGTGCGCGGCCGCCAATATCTTCGTCGGACAATCCGAATCGCCGCTGGTGATCCGCCCCTATCTCGCCTCGCTCACCCAGCCGCAGATGTTCGCGGTGATGTCGGTCGGCATGGCGGGTGTCGCGGGCACCATCCTGGCGGCCTATGCCGCGCTGCTCGGTCCCACCGCGCTGCCCTATCTGCTCGCGGCGTCGTTCATGTCGGCGCCGGGCGGGCTGCTGATGGCCAAGATGCTGATGCCCGACGATCCGCTCGCGCCGACCGGCGAGCTGCCGCTGGGCGACGACCGCGAGGCGCAGGTGATCGTGGCGGCCGAACATGTCGCGGAGGAAGAGCGCGCCGCCAACATCATCATGGCCGCCGCGATCGGCGCGCAGACCGGCGTCAAGATCGCGGTCGCGGTCGCCGCGATGGTGCTTGCCTTCGTCTCGCTCGTCGCGCTCGCCAACGGGCTGCTCGGCGCGGTCGGCGGCTGGTTCGGCCAGCCCGATCTCACCTTTCAGGCGATCCTGGGCGTCATCCTGTCGCCCGTGACCTTCCTCCTCAACATCCCCTGGAGCGAGGCGCAGGCAGCGGGCGGCCTGCTCGGTACCAAGGTCGTGCTCAACGAGTTCGTCGCCTTCGCCCAGCTCGGCGCGACCGAGGGGCTGAGCCCGCGCACCGCCGGCATCATTACCTTTGCGCTGTGCGGCTTCGCCAATTTCAGTTCGATCGCGATCCAGATGGCGTCCGCGGGCAGCCTGGCGCCCAATCAACGCCCCGTGATCGCAAAGCTGGGCATCCGCGCGCTGATCGCGGGCACGCTCGCCAACCTGATGTCGGCTGCGCTCGCCGGGATGCTGCTGCCGGGCTGACCGCCGCGCTTTACCCGGTCAGCGCGTCGGCACCGGCTCCGCACCCGAATAGTCATAGAAGCCGCGCCCGGTCTTGCGCCCGTACCAGCCGGCCTCGACATATTTGACGAGCAGCGGTGCCGGGCGAAACTTGGGATCGCCCGTGCCCTCGAACAGCACGCGGGTGATTTCGAGGCAGGTGTCGAGCCCGATGAAATCGGCGAGCGTGAACGGCCCCATCGGGTGATTGAGCCCCAGCTTGCACGCGGTATCGATGTCGGGGATCGTCGCCACGCCTTCGCCCAGCGCGAAGCACGCTTCGTTGAGCATCGGCATCAGCACGCGGTTGACGATGAAACCCGGCGCGTCGTTGGCATGGACGATCGCCTTGCCAAGCGACGTGCCGAACGCCTCGACCGCCGCGACCGTCGCGTCGCTGGTCGCCAGGCCCCGGATCACCTCGATCAGCCCCATGACCGGCACGGGGTTGAAGAAATGTACGCCGATGAACCGCGCCGGATCGGGCGAGGCCTGCGCCAGCCGCGTGATCGGGATCGACGATGTGTTGCTGGCCAGGATCGCGCCGGTGCCCAGCACCTTGCCGACGCTTTCGAAGATTCGGCGCTTGATCTCCTCACGCTCGGTCGCCGCTTCGATCACCAGATCGGCGGGGGCCATCGCGTCGGCGCTGGCGACCGGCTCGATCCGGGCGAGCAGCGCCTGTGCATCGGCACTCGTCAGCTTCTCCTTCGCCACCAGCCGGTCGAGCGATTTGGCGATCCCCGCCTTCCCCGCTTCCGCCCGGTCGAGCGCGACATCCGACAACAGCGTGCGATGACCCGCCGCCGCCGATACCTGGGCGATCCCCGCCCCCATCTGGCCCGCGCCGATCACGCCGATGGTCTTCATGTCCGTCTCTCCCGTTCGCTTCGCGGCCCTCCTATCGCGGCGGATGCGCTTCGGCTAGGATCGAAGCCATGATCGCGCTCTTGCTGATGCTGCTCGCCGCCGGTCCCACGCCCGGCGACCTCAAGACATTCGGCGACTGGGTCGTCGGCTGCGACAATGCGAAGCGATGTGCGGCGGTATCGCTGACCGTCGACAACGGCGTCGGCGACGCGACGATGCGGATCGAGCGCGAGCCCGGCCCCCTGGGCGATTGGACCGTGACGCTGACCCCGGACGCGGCAAAGATCGGCCGCGTCGCGGTGCGGCTGGACGGCGCGACGCTGGCGCGCGGCGAGATCGCCGATGCGGGCCTGACGATTACCGGGGCGAGCGCCGACGCGATCGTCCGGCGCATGGTCAATGGCAAGCAGCTGACCGTCGAGCGCCTGGTCGATGGCCGGGTGTTCACCCGCGTTTCGCTGACCGGCGCGTCGGCGACGCTGCGCTATATCGACGCCGAGCAGAGCCGGGTGGGCACGGTGACCGCGGTCGTGGCGCGCGGCAGTCGCCCGGCCAGCAATGTGCCCAGCTCACGCCCGCTGCCGGTGGTCGTTCAGGTACGCGCGCCCCGCAGGCCGCCCGAGGCGATCGGCCCGACGCTGCGCCGCGCGATCGAACGCGAAACCGGCTGTGCCGACGAACAGGGCGGCCCCGACCTCACCCCCGATCCTGTCCGGCTGGATGCCAAGACGACGCTGGTGCTGATCCCCTGCGGCGCGGGGGCGTATAATTTCAGCAGCGTGCCCGTGCTGGTACGCAACGGCAAGTTCAGCGTCGCGCCGTTCGACGTGCAGGTCGGTTTCAGCCCCGATGCCACGCTGCTGGTCAACGCCGACTGGGATACAGATCGCGCCCGTCTGACCGAATATTCCAAGGGCCGCGGGCTCGGCGATTGCGGCACGTCGAGCGAATATGCCTGGGACGGCGACCGTTTCCGCCTGGTCGAGCAGGCCGCGATGAGCGAATGCCGCGGGTCGATCGACTGGATCACAGTGTGGCGCGCAGCGACGATCCGGTGAACGGGTCGCGCGGTTTGAACGCCTAACCCCTCACGGCGCCATCGGGCGCGGTTGCGCTTCGGCCAGGATCAGCCCGAACCAGTCGCGCGCGTCGGTCCATTCGGCAACCGGGGTCCAGCCCCCTGCACGCAGCAGCGCGCGGGCATCGCGCGGACCGTATTTGTGGCTGTTTTCGGTGTGGATCGTCTCGCCCGCAGCGATGCTGAACGCCCGGCCATCGACGTGGAACGACACGTCGCGCAGCGCCTCCAGATGCATCTCGATGCGTGCGGCATCGTCATTCCAGATCGCGCGATGGCGAAACGCGTCGACGGGCAGGTCGCCGTCGAGTTCGCGGTTGATCCGCTCGATCAGGTTGAGGTTGAACGCCGCCGTCACCCCGCGCGCATCGTCATAGGCCGGGACCAGTATGTCGGCGGGCTTGATCCGATCGATCCCGATCAGCAGCATCGACCCCTCGCCCAGCGAGGCGCGCATCGTGCGCAACAGGTCGACCGCGCCGAACGCGGTCAGGTTGCCGATCGTCGAACCGGGAAAGAAGCCGAGCTTGGGCAGGTCGGCGACCGGGGCGGGCAGCCGCACCGGCTGCATGAAGTTCGCCTCGACCGGGTAGACCTCGATCGCCGGAAACGCGTCGGCGAGGCCGGCCGCCGATTCACGCAGGAAGTCGCCCGAAATGTCGATCGGGACATAGGCCGCGGGAGAGATGCAGCGCAGCAGGATCGGCGTCTTGGTCGACGATCCCGATCCGAATTCGATCACGGCGCGCCCGGTGCCGACGCGTTCGCCGATGTCGGCGCACGCCGCGTCCAGGATCGCGGTTTCGGTCCGGGTCGGATAATATTCGTCGAGCGTCGTGATTGCCTCGAACAGTTCCGAACCCCGCCGGTCGTAGAACCAGCGGGCGGGAATGGCGCGCGGGCGCGCCGCCAGTCCATTGAGCACGTCGGCGCGAAAGGCGGGATCGGCGAGCGAGGCCTGACCGTCCTCGATTTCGGGCTTCAGCATGTCACAGGTCCCTGGCGAGCCGCACGCCGGTGAACTGCCAGCGTTGGTGGGGGTAGAAGAAATTGCGGTAGCTGGCGCGCAGGTGCCCGCGCGGCGTCGCGCACGATCCGCCCTTCAGCACGAACTGCCCGCTCATGAACTTGCCGTTATATTCGCCGACTGCCCCCGCCGCCGCCGTGAAGCCGGGATAGGGGCGAAAGGCACTGCCGGTCCATTCCCAGACATCGCCGAAAAATGCCGGTCCGCCGGTCGACGGCCGCGGTTCGACCGGCCCGGCCGTATCAAGCTGATTGCCGCCCAGCGGGTCCTCGTCGGCCACGGCGGCTTCCCATTCCGCCTCGGTCGGCAGCCGCGCGCCGGCCCAGCGCGCATAGGCATCGGCTTCGTAGAAGCTGACATGCGTGACCGGGGCTGCCGGGTCGATGGCGCGCCGCCCGTCCAGCCCGAAACGCGTCCACGCGTCGTCGCGCCGTTCCCAATAGAGCGGCGCCTCAACGCCCTCTGCGCGCACCCACGCCCAGCCGTCGGACAGCCAGTGCCGGGGGTCGGCATAGCCGCCATCGGCGATGAATGCCGCCCATTCGCCGTTGGTGACCGTGCGGTCGGCGATCGCATGCGCGTGGAGGAGCACCGGATGGCGCGGGCCTTCGCAGTCGAAGCTGAAACCATCGCCGCCGTGCCCGACCGACGCGATGCCCGCCGGCCCCTCGATCCAGCGGATCGGCCCCGGCATCGCCACCGGAACCTTGCGCGCGCCCGGCCACACTGCCGGCTCGATCGGATTGCGCGCGAACAGGTGGAGAAGATCGGTGACCAGCAGCTCCTGATGCTGCTGCTCGTGATGGCAGCCGAGCTCGACCAGGTCGCGCGCCGCCGGCGGCAGGTCGGGAAGCGCGGCAACCAGCGCCGCATCCACCGCGGCACGATAGGCCTTGACCTCGTCCAGCGTCGGGCGCGTCAACAGGCCCCTGGACGGCCGGGCATGGCGCGCGCCCTCTGCATCGTAATAGCTGTTGAACAGATAGGGGAAGCGATCGTCGTGCAGGCGATAGCCCGTGACGAAATCACGCAGCACAAAGGTTTCGAAGAACCAGGTGGTATGCGCGAGGTGCCATTTGGCGGGTGACGCGTCGTCCATCGACTGGGCGGTGGCATCCGCATCGCTCAACGGCGCGACCAGCTGGTCGCTCAGCCGCCGCACCGCCAGATAGCGTTCCGCGATCGGGGCGGCCCGTGGCCTGGCTATGGTCTTGGCCATTCACGCCTCCTTCGCTCCGCGTGTTCACTGTCTGTGTGTCAATCCGGGCGGCGGAAATCTGTCGCTACATTGCTATTGTGACGCCCCGGGCACCCACAGAACGTCGCCGTCCGCCAATTGGTTCACATGACGGGCGAAAACGAACAGAAAGTCGGACAGCCGGTTGAGATAAGTCAGCGCCAGCGGGTTGAGCGGGACCGTCGCCGACGCGGCGACCGCCGTACGCTCGGCCCGTCGCGCCGTCGCCCGCGCGACATGCAGCGCCGCCGCCGCCGGGCTTCCGCCGGGCAGGATGAAGCTGGTCAGCGGGGCCAGGCCGCCATTGACGCGATCGATCGTCGACTCCAGCCACGCGATCTGGCCCGCCACGATCCGCAGCACCATGTCGCCGGGGGTGTAATCGTCGCCCGGCGTCGCCAGATCCGCGCCCAGATCGAACAGGTCGTTCTGGATGCGGCGGAGCAGCGCGAGGTCGTCCCCGGCCAGCAGGGTCGACGCAACGCCGATCAGCGAATTGACCTCGTCGACATCGCCGATCACCGCAATGCGCGGATCGGCCTTCGACACGCGGCTGCCGTCGACCAGCCCGGTCGAGCCGTCGTCGCCGGTGCGCGTATAGATGCGGTTCAGCCTGACCATGCGCGCCCGGGCCGATCAGCTCCGGCCGCTGGCGAACAGGATCAGCACGACGACGACGATCGCCAGCGCCTGAAAGAAGATGCGCTGCTGCATCATCTTGTTCGACTGGATGCTCGAGCGCGCCGGGCCCTCGCCCTTCAGCTCCGCCTCGGTGGTGCGCAGGAACGAGATGATGCCGCGCACCAGCGCCACCACCGTCGCGAGCATCGCTGCAATCAGCAGGATGATGAGGAAGGTCTGCATGCCCCCTATCTAGGCCGTCGCCAGCGCGAAACCAAGCGGAAGTCGCCCCGCACGCAGCTTTTGGGCAAGATCGTCCAAGCGACCGTCCGCATCGCGGAAGCGGTCGAGCGTCGACGCGCCGTCGCGCTTGGCGAGCCGCCGACCGTCGGCCGAGACGATCAGCGGGTGATGGTGATAGCGCGGCACGGCCAGCCCGAGCAGCGCCTGGAGCAGGCGGTGGACATGCGTGGCGGCGAACAGGTCACGCCCGCGCACCACGTCGCTCACGCCCTGTGCAGCATCGTCGACGGTCACCGCCAGGTGATAGCTGGCCGGTGCGTCCTTGCGCGCCAGCACCACGTCGCCATGCCCGAGCGGATCGGCGCGGATCGTGCCGGCAGTCGCGTCGTGCCAGTCGAGCGGCCCCACGCGGGCGACCGCGGCCGCCATGTCCAGCCGCCAGCTATGCGGATCGCGCGCCAGCCGTTCGGCGCGCAATCCGGGCGGCAGCGCGCGGCAGGTGCCGGGATAGACCGGTCCGTCGGGCCCGTGCGGCGCGCTCAGGCTGGCCGCCACCTCGCGCGCGATGTCGGCGCGGGTGCAGAAACAGGGATAGAGCAGACCCGCATCGCGCAGCTGGTCGAGCGCGGCCGCATAGGCATCAAGCCGCTGCGACTGATACCAGACCGGCCCGTCCCAGCCGAGCCCGAGCGCGGCAAGGTCGGCGAGGATCGCGTCGACATGTTCCGGCCGGCTGCGCGTCGCGTCGATATCCTCGATCCGGACAAGGAAGCGTCCCCCCGCAGCGCGCGCCAGATCGTGCGCGCGCACCGCCGACAAGGCGTGGCCGAGATGCAGCCGCCCAGTCGGCGACGGCGCGAAACGGCTGACGATCGGTTCGCTCAATCTGTCGCTCAACATGGCCCTTGACCGCGAGTCGCTGCACATGCTGTCATACGCGCGTCATCCTTCTTGGCGAAAGGCGGGGAGGATAAGGGAAGGGAGCCCGATGTATCATCCCGATCTGATCCGGCACCCCGACGGGTGCCCCGCGCTCGTCCTGAACGCGGACTATACACCGCTCAGCTACTATCCGCTGAGCGTGTGGCCGTGGCAGACCGCGATCAAGGCGGTGTTCCTGGATCGTGTCGACATCGTGTCCTACTATGAACGCGAGGTCCGAAGTCCCACCGCGAGGCTGAAGCTGCCTTCAGTCATCGCGCTCAAGCAATATGTCAAACCTTCCCAATTCCCCGCCTTCACCCGCTTCAACCTGTTCCTTCGCGACAAGTTCGCCTGCCAATATTGTGGCCATCCCAAGGAACTGACCTTCGACCACGTCGTCCCGCGCGCCCAGGGGGGCCGCACCACCTGGGAAAACGTCGTCACCGCCTGTGCGCCGTGCAACCTGAAAAAGGGCGGCCGCACCCCCAAACAGGCCGCCATGCCGCTCCACATCGCGCCGATCCGCCCGACCAGCTGGCAGCTTCAGGAACATGGCCGGCGCTTCCCGCCCAACCACCTCCACGAAACCTGGCGCGACTGGCTCTACTGGGACGTCGAGCTGGAGGCTTGAAACCGGCTGTGGGGCGCACCTGCCCGCATCCGCGACGCGGGCACGCTGATCCCGTTCAACGCGCGAGGCCACGGTGCTTGTCGGCACTGTCCTATCGGGTTAATACAGCAGCCCGATGAAAGCGACGCTGGATCACCCGTTGGACAATGTGAAGGGCGCGCGCGAGGGCGTCGCGAAGATCCTGCGCACGCTGGGCGATGAGCGTCCCGAAGCGCCGCCGCCGTCCGCGCCGCCGCCCCCGTCGCCACCTCGTTCCGGCGGGACGCCGCCCCCGCCGCCGTCCGACGAGCCGCCGCCGCTTCCCGCGCGCTGGCGGCCCAGCCGGATGCGCTGGATTGTGCGCGGGCTGGGCGCGGTGGCGGTGCTGTTCGTCGTGCTGGTCGCGTGGCTGGCGCTGACCGCTCCGCTTTCCAAGTCGCTCGAGCCGCCCGCCTCGCCGTCCATCACGCTCGTATCGGCCGAAGGCACGCCGATCGCGCGCAACGGCGCGATCATCGGCGATCCCGTCGACGCCGAAACCCTGCCCGCGCATGTCCGCGACGCCTTTCTGGCGATCGAGGACCGCCGCTTCTACGGACATTGGGGGGTCGACCCACGCGGCATCGCGCGCGCCGCCTTTCACAACATGGTCAGCGACGGACGTTCGCAGGGCGGCAGTACCATCACCCAGCAGCTGGCGAAGAACGCGTTCCTCAATTCAGACCGCACCTTCGGCCGCAAGCTGCGCGAAGTGGCGATCGCCTTCTGGCTGGAGGCGTGGCTGAGCAAGAACGCGATCCTGTCGCGCTATCTGTCGAACGTCTATTTCGGCGACAATGTCTATGGCCTCGATGCCGCCGCCGACCATTATTTCAGCCGCGATCCCGAAGAGCTGACGATCGCGCAGGCGGCGATGCTCGCCGGGCTGGTGAAGGCGCCGTCGCGGCTCGCCCCGACCGGCAACCTGAAGGGCGCGCGCGACCGCCAGAAGCTGGTCGTCGCCGCAATGGTCGATGCCGGTTTCCTGGGCGCGGACGAGGCCGAGGATGTCCGCCCCGCCCGGCTGAAGGTCAACCGGATCAAGGCGCTGCCGTCGGGCACCTATTTCGCCGACTGGGTGATGCCCGCCGCGCGCGACCGCGCGGGCGGCATCGACAATGACGGGCGCATCGAAACCACTTTGGAGATCAAGGCGCAGCGCGCCGCCGAGCGCGCGGTGCGCGGTGCGGGCCTGCGCGAGGCACAGGTCGCGATCGTCGCGATGCGCCCCGACGGGCGGGTGATCGCCATGGTCGGCGGCAAGGATTATGCGAAGAACCAGTTCAACCGCGCGACGTCGGCCTCGCGTCAGCCGGGATCGACCTTCAAGCTGTTCGTCTATCTGGCCGCCCTGCGCGCAGGCATGACGCCCGATACGATCGTCGACGATTCGCCGGTCGAGATCGCGGGCTGGGCACCGCGCAACAATGACGGGCGCTATCGCGGCGACATCACCCTGCGCACCGCCTTCGCGGTGTCGAGCAATGTCGTCGCCGCGCGCCTGACCCAGCAGGTCGGTCCGCGCGCGGTGATCCGCGCCGCGCGCGACCTGGGCATCTCGACCCCGATCGATCCGGAGGCGTCGATCGCGCTTGGCACGCCGTCGGTATCGCTGCTCGAGCTGACCGCCGCCTATGCCGCGATTGCCGCGGGCGAGGCGCCGGTCCGCCCGCGCGGGTTGAAACAGGTCGACGAACCGGGCTGGCTGGAGCGGCTGGGCGGCGGCACCCGGCGGTTGGGCGAACGCGAGCTGGCGCAGATGCGCGAGCTGCTCGCCGCATCGGTGTCCGGCGGGACGAGCCGCCAGGCGGCGCTGCCCATCCAGGTCTATGGCAAGACCGGCACGACCCAGGACAGTCGCGACGCGCTGTTCGTCGGCTATGCCGGCGGCATCGTCACCGGCGTTTGGCTGGGGAATGACGACAACACCCCCAATGCCGGGCTGACCGGCGGCGGCCTGCCTGCGCGCATCTGGCGGGCATTCATGTCCGACGTGATCGATGTCGGCGCGTATCCCGAGGAGGCGATCGAGGTCGACGAGGCGATCGAAAATGCGATCGACGCGGGCATCGACAACGACACGCTGTTCGACGCCGAACTGGACGACGGCACCGGGATCACGATCACCAGCGAAGGCGGCGTGACGCTGCGCAACGGCGACGGGGAAATCCCGATCGTGCCGCCATCACGCGAAGGCAATCCATTGCGTCTCGAGCGTTTTTCCGGACCCGGCGACCGCCGCGGCGATCCACCGCCCGAACCCGACGACAGCAACCCGCCGCAATAGCGCAACCCGCCAGCATTGACGCTGCGCGCGCAGGGCGTAAGGCGGCGGCCGATGCGCTTCTTTTCAGATAATGCTGCGCCGGTGTCACCGCAGGTGATGGCGGCACTGGCCGATGCCGACCGGCTCGACACTGCCTATGACGGTGACGGCTGGAGCCGCCAGCTCGACCATCGCTTTTCCGAACTGTTCGAAACGCGGGTCGAGGTGCTGTGGGTGGCCACCGGCACCGCTGCCAACGCACTCGCGCTCGCCGCATTGTGCCCGCCCCACGGCGCGGTTCTGTGCCACCACGACGCGCATATCCAGAACGACGAATGCGGCGCGCCCGAATTCTACATGCACGGCGCGAAGCTGATGCTGGTCGACGGGGTCGGTGCCAAGATGACCGCGGCGACGCTGGCCGACCGGCTGGCGACGATCCGCGACGACGTGCATCAGGTTCAGCCGCACGCGGTGTCGATCACCAACGCGACCGAATATGGCCTGACCTATCGCCCCGATGAAGTGGCCGCGATCGGCACGCTCGCCCGCGCGCGCGGCCTGTCGCTGCACATGGATGGTGCGCGCTTCGCCAATGCGCTCGCCTTTGCCGGCTGCACGCCCGCGGAAATGACCTGGAAAAGCGGCGTCGACGCGCTCAGCTTCGGCTTCGTCAAGAATGGCGGCATGTCGGCGGAGGCGCTGGTCTTCTTTCGCGAGGGCCTCGCCGACGCGACGCGCTATCGCCGCAAGCGCGCCGGGCACCTGTTGTCCAAGGGCCGCTATCTGGCCGCGCAGATCCTGGCGCTGCTCGACGACGATCTGTGGCTCGCCAACGCGCGCACCGCCAATGCCGCCGCGGCGATGCTGGCGACCGCGGTTCCCGACCGCCTGGTCCACCCGGTCGAGGCGAACGAGGTGTTCGTGCGGATGACGCCCGACGAAGCGGCCGCGCTGCGCCGCGACGGTTTCGATTTCTACGACTGGGGACCGGACGAGGCACGCTTCGTGTTCAGCTGGCACCATCGCGAAGACGCCATCCGGCCGCTCGCCGACGCGCTGGCGCGATTATGACCGCGCCCGGGCCGCCGGTCGCGCCGCCGCCGCAATCGACGCGGCTGGCGGTCCTGATCCCGTTCGCGGTCATCACGCTGATCTGGGGTTCGACCTGGATCGTCATCCGCGACCAGCTCGGCACCGTGCCGCCCAGCTGGTCGGTCGCGTATCGCTTCGGCATCGGCGGCGCGGTGATGCTGGTCTGGGCGGCGTGGCGCGGCGAGCTCGTGCGGCTCGACGCCCGCGGCTGGGCGTTCGCGTCGACGCTGGGCACCGCGCAGTTCGTGCTTAATTTCAACTTCGTCTACCGCGCCGAACAATATGTCACGTCGGGACTGGTCGCGGTGGTGTTCGCGCTGCTGCTCGTCCCCAATGCCATCCTGGCGCGACTCTTTCTGGGCCAGCGCATGGGCGGGCAGCTGCTCGCCGGCTCGGTCGTCGCGATGGCGGGCGTCGCCCTGCTGTTCATCCATGAAGCGCGCGTCGATCCGACCGCGACCGGCGCGGTCGTGACCGGGGTCGGCTTGACGCTGATGGGCGTCCTGTCCGCCTCGACCGCCAATGTGATGCAGGCCACCCGGCTGTCGCGCGCCTATCCAATGTCGCTGATCGTCAGCGTCGCGATGCTGGTGGGCGCGGGGGTCAATGTGCTCTTCGCGCTGATGACCGTCGGCGCGCCTGTATTCGACTGGCGGCCCAGCTACATCCTCGGCGTGCTCTATCTCGGCATCGTCGCCTCGGCGCTGGCCTTCACGCTCTATTTCGGCCTCATCCGCACGATCGGGCCGGCCAAGGCGGCCTATTCGAGCGTGATCATCCCGGTGATCGCGATGCTGCTGTCGACCGTGTTCGAGGGCTATCGCTGGTCGGCGCTTGCCGTCGCGGGCGGCGCGCTGGCGATGATCGGGCTGGTCATTGCGTTGAGGGCGCGCAGGCCGAACCGGTAGTCCGGGTAAAGCGGCCGCCAGCCCAGCACCCGCCGTGCACGCCCGTTGGCGATCCGGCGATTCTCGGCATAGAAATCGCGTGCCATCGGCCCGAGCCGCGCCGCCTCCAGCGTCTGGAGCGGCGGCAACGGCGCGCCCAGCAGGCGACAGGCATAGGCGATCACGTCGTTCTGGCTGGCGGGCAGGTCGTCCGCGAGGTTGTAGACGCCGGCGGGTGCAGCGAACCCGGCAACGACGCCGCGCGCGATATCGTCGACATGGATGCGGCTGAACACCTGTCCAGGCAGGTCGATGCGCGTCGCCCGGCCGTCGCGCACCCGGTCGAGCGCGGAGCGGCCGGGGCCATAGATGCCGGGCAGCCGGAACACCCGCGCCCCGATCGCGCGCCACGCCACGTCGGCCGCCGCGCGCTCGGTCCGCCGCCCGCCGCCGGTCGGCGCGGTCTCGTCGACCCAGGCACCGCCGGTGTCGCCATAAACGCCCGTCGCCGACAGATAGCCGACCCAGCCCGGATGCTCGCGCAGCGCGTCGCCATGGCGCGTCAGCACGGGATCGTCGCCCTCCGGAGGTACCGAAGAAAGGACGTGCGTCGCATTCCCAAGTTCAAAGGCGACCCGGTCGCGATCGTCGAACGCGATCGTGCCGTCGCGCCGCGAGCGGCTCGTCCCGACGACGCGCGCGCCTTGGGCTTCGGCCAGGGCGGCGATACGCTTCGCCGCATAGCCGAGCCCGAAGATCAGCAGCCGCACGACGCGCCCGCCCCGACGCGGCTATTGCGCGCCGTAACCGCCGTAGAGCGTGCCGAAAAAGTCGCCCTTGTTCCAGGCCGGGCGCTGATCGGCATCGGCGATCGCGCGCGCAATCGCGTAGTTCGCCTCGATGAAGCGAACGCCCGACTGCCAGTTGATCGGCAGCGAGACCTCGTCCGACGCCTGGTGGTAATGCTTGGCAAAAAACTCCTCGACCGCCGCCTTGCCGGCGCCCTTCTGCCCCGGCCACAGGAAGACCGACGGCACGCCCTGCTGGACGAAGCGATAATGGTCCGAACGCGTGAAGATGCCCTGGTCGGGCATCGGATCGGGCGAGAAGGGCACGCCCAGATCGCCGACCGCCTTGCGCACGATCGGCCCCAGCGTCGAACGGTCCGCGCCGAACGCGATCATATCCTCGAACGCATAGGTCAGGATCGGCATGTCAAGATTGACGTCGGCGACGATGTCCTCCTTGGGCACCGACGGATTGCGCGCGAAATAGTCGGAGCCGACCAGCCCCTTTTCCTCGGCGGTTACCGCCAGGAACAGGATCGACCGCCGTGGCGGCGTGCCCGACATCTTGAACCGTCGCGCTTCCTCGATCAGCGAAGCGATGCCGACCGAATTGTCCATCGCGCCGTTATAGATGGTGTCGCCATCCTTGCCCTTGCCGATGCCGACATGGTCGAGATGCGCGGACAGGACGACGATTTCGTCCTTCACCGCGGGGTCGCTGCCCGGCAGCAGCGCGGCGACATTATAGCTCGTGATCGGCTTGCGCGCCGTCTTGAGCGTCACGGCAAGGCGCGTCGGCAGCTCGACCGGCGTGAACTTGGCCCCGTCGGTCTCGGCACGCTTGGCGAGGTCAGCCCATTTGACCTTGGCACCGGCGAACAGCTTCTCCGCACCCGCCAGGCTGAGCGCCCCGACCCCCGGGGTGCCGGGCGCGGGCACGTAGCCCGTGCCATCCGGGTGCGCCCAGGTCATGCGCGCGCTGTCCCAGCTGTCGACCGAGCGGCTGAACGGGCGCACCTTCGCGGTGATCGGCGACTCGAGGATGATGACGCCAACCGCCCCCTTGGTCGCGGCATAGGCGATCTTGTTGCCGTTGTTGCCGAAATGGGCGCGCTCCTCGCCGGGAAAGGCCCGCGGCGCGCCACCGAAAAAGGCGACGATCTTGCCCTTCACGTCGACCGATCCATAATCCTTGCGGCCGAACTGCGGCGCGTCGATGCCGTAACCGACAAAGACGACCGGCGCGTCGACGCGGGTCACGTCGCGGCTGGGATCGGCACCCGGCAGGTAATCGGTGCCGAACTCAAGGGTCTCGCTCTTCCCCCCACGGGTCAGGACGAAGCTGCCCTTGTCGACCGGCGTGTAGCTGAGCAGCGGCACCTTTTGCAGGAAGCTGCCCTTGTCGCCCGCGGGCTTCAGCCCCTGGGCATAGAATTGCGATGCGACATATTCGGCCGCGATCTCATATTCGGGCGTCCCCGCTTCGCGGCCCTTGAGCGCGTCGGACGCCAGGAACATCACATGGCTGCGCATCAGCGCCTGTTCGGGCGTCAGCTCGGCCTCCGCCGCGGCCGGCGCGGGCGCCGTTTCCTGGGCAAGCAGCGGCGCGGACGACGCGAGCAACACGGCAGCAATCGAGAAACGGAACATTGGCATCCTCATCAAAGCGGGCATAAAGGACTGCTAGCAGCGTCCGGCCGGTTTTCGCAAACGGTCGAACGCAAATTCATGCATTCCGCACTATCGGCCCAGTGCTGTTCGATCCGGACCCCAGATCATGCTCGATGTCCAATATGCCGCAACGCCCCCCGAAGTGACGCGGCTCGATGCCTATCGCCCGCCCGACTGGCAGGTGACCATGGTCGATCTGGCGTTCGAGCTGGCCGCCGATCGCACCGTCGTCACCGCACGGCTTTCGGTCGAGCGCGCGGGCACGCACGACCGGCCGCTGCGCCTCGACCATGACGGCCTGACGCCGCTTGCGATCGCGGTCGACGGCGTCGCGTGTGACGCGGCGGCGTGGACGCTGGACGCGACTCAGCTGACCATCCGCCTGCCGGGCGCGGCGCACGTCGTCGAAACCCGTGTCGAACTGGCCCCGGGGCGCAACACCCAGCTGATGGGCCTCTATGCCTCGGGCGGCATCCTGTGCACGCAATGCGAGGCCGAGGGGTTCCGCCGCATCACCTTCTTCCCCGATCGGCCCGACGTGCTCAGCCGCTACCGCGTGCGGATGGAAGCCGACAAGCGCCGCTACCCGATCCTGCTCGCCAATGGCGATCCGGTCGCGGCGGGCGACCTGCCCGACGGTCGCCACTTCGCCGAATGGAACGACCCCTTCCCCAAGCCGAGCTATCTGTTCGCGATGGTCGCCGGCGACCTTGCCGCCAACCGGGCGACGTTCACGACAATGCGCGGGCGCGAGGTCCAGCTCGCCATCTGGGTGCGCGAAAAGGACCTGGGCAAGACCGATCACGCGCT
Source organism: Sphingomonas sp. CCH15-F11 (assembly GCF_001557005.1). Classification (NCBI taxonomy): domain Bacteria; kingdom Pseudomonadati; phylum Pseudomonadota; class Alphaproteobacteria; order Sphingomonadales; family Sphingomonadaceae; genus Sphingomonas; species Sphingomonas sp. CCH15-F11. The sequence goes on from NZ_LSKG01000065.1 coordinate 24,007, forward strand.
CCACGCGCTCAGGACTGCGATGGCGTGGGACGAGCGCGTCTATGGCCGCGAATACGACCTGGACGTGTTCAACATCGTCGCCGTCGATGACTTCAATTTCGGGGCGATGGAGAACAAGGGGCTGAATATCTTCAACAGCCGCTACATCCTCGCCGATCCCGACACCGCGACCGATTACGATTATGACGCGGTGTCCGCGGTGGTCGCGCACGAATATTTCCACAACTGGTCGGGCAACCGGGTCACCTGCCGCGACTGGTTCCAGCTCAGCCTCAAGGAAGGCTTCACCGTCTTTCGCGACCAGAGCTTTTCCGCCGACCAGGGTTCGACCGCGGTCAAGCGGATCGAGGATGTCCGTTCGTTGCGCGCGGCGCAGTTTCCCGAGGATGCCGGGCCGCTCGCCCACCCCGTGCGCCCGGAATCCTATATCGAGATCTCGAATTTCTACACCGCGACGATCTATGGCAAGGGCGCGGAAGTCATCCGGATGATGGCGACCATCCTGGGACCGGAGAAATTCCGTGCCGCCACCGACCTGTATTTCGACCGCTTCGACGGCACCGCCGCGACGTGCGAGGATTTCGTCGCCTGCATGGAGGAAGCGAGCGGCATCGACCTGAGCCGCTTTCGCCTGTGGTATTCGCAGGCCGGGACCCCGCGGCTGAAGGCACGGATCGCGCATGATCCCGACGCCCGGCGCGCGACGTTGACGCTTGAACAGACGGTGTCGCCGACACCGGGCCAGCCGGTCAAGCAACCCATGCTGCTGCCGCTCCGGCTGAAGCTGTTCGGGGCCCGGAGCGGCGCGACGCTGGCCGACGAGCAGCTGATGCTGATGGACGAAGCCACGCTCGATCTCGCCTTCGACGACGTCGGCGAGCCGCCGGTGCTGTCGATCAATCGTGGCTTTTCCGCGCCGATCATCGTCGAGACCAATCGCACCGCCGACGACCTGGTGTTCCTGTCCGCGCACGACGACGATCCGTTCGCCCGCTATGAAGCGATGCAGCAGCTGATGCTCGACACGCTGGTTGCTGCAGTGACGCGCGGCCAGGCCGGGCATCAGCCGGTGATCGACGCGATCGCCAAGACGCTGGCCGACCCCGCGCTCGACCCGGCCTTCATCGCGGAGGCGGTGCTGCTGCCGTCGGACAGCTTTATCGGCGATCAGCTGGAGGTGGTCGATCCAGATGCGATCTTCCGCGCGCGCGAGGCATTGCGGCGCGATATCGGTCGCCAGCTCGAGGGCCAGTGGCGCGACGCCTATGCCGCAACGCGCGCCGATCGCTTCGAATATTCGCCCGCGGCCAAGGGCGCACGGCGGCTGCGCTCGGTGGCGCTCGGCTATATCAGCGCCGCGGGCGCGCCCGACGCCGCCAGCCTGGCCTTTGTGCAGTTCGAGCAGGCGGACAACATGACCGACCGCCAGGGCGCGCTGACCACGCTGGCGAGCAGCCTGTCGGACAAGCGCGTCGCCGCGCTCGACATCTTCTACCAGCGCTATCGCGACAATGCGCTGGTGCTCGACAAATGGTTCTCGACCCAGGCGCTGTCGACGCGCGACGACACGCTCGACCTGGTGCTCGAACTCGCCCGCCACCGCGATTTCACGCTGGCCAACCCCAATCGCGCCCGCGCGCTGGTCGGCGCGTTCGGGGTCAATCAGCGCGCCTTCCATGCGGCCGACGGGCGCGGCTATCGCTTCGTCGCCGACCAGCTGCTCGCGCTCGACAAGCTCAATCCCCAGACCGCGGCCAAGCTGCTGCCCCCGCTCGGCCGGTGGCGGCGCTTCGATCCTGCGCGCGCGCAGCTGATGCGCGCGGAACTGGCACGCATTCTGGCGACGCCGGGGCTGAGCAAGGACATGATCGAGCAGGCGAGCAAGAGCCTCGCCGACTGACGCGGGGTGCTGGACGGCTGCGGGCCGTTACAGCGCCGCCAGCCCGCGCGCGACCGCGCGCAGCGTCGCCGGGTTGAACTGGACCCAGATATGGCTGCTCGCGATTTCGGCGTGCGGCTGGGCGGGATCGTGGCAGATGGCGCCGTTGACCAGGCCGTCGCGCGCGCTCCAGATCGCCAGCGTCGGCACCGGCGGCACCCGCGCGGCCTGTTCGCCGAACGCACGGACCGCCGGATCGTCGATCCGCGCCCCGGACAGCATTTCGTAGGCGCGCCAGACATTGGTCGCGGTCGGCGGGCCAGCGAAGGGCGCGCTGATCGTCACCACGCCGCGCACCTCGTCCGGATGCCGATGCGCGGCGATCCGCGCCATGATCCCGCCGAGCGAGACGCCGATCAGGGTCACCGGCCGGCCGGTTTCGCGGTGGACGTCGGCAACGCGCGCGAACAAGCGGTCACCCTGCGCGCCGATCGTGCGCTGGCCAAGGTTGCGCCCCAGCCCCCATCCGCGCGCATCATAGCCGATCGCGCACAGATAGCGCCGCAAGGCCACATTCGACCGATCGGAATTGAACAGGCCGGGCAGGATCAGCACCGGACGCCCGTCGCCCCGCGGCACGTGCTTCAGGTCGCGCCAGGCAAAGGGCAGCCGTGCCATCTGTCCCGCCGCGCGCGGCAGCTCGCCCGCCAGGAGGCGCAGCGGCGGCGGCCCTAGAACCACCACATCACCCCGAAGGAAAACGGCGTCCAGCGGCCGACGCGCACCCCCGCCCTGCGCAGCATTCCGGCGGTCCACGCGTTGCAGGTGCGGATCGCGTCATAATGGCCGCGCGCCGGGTGGAACACGTCATGGCCCGCATAGCCCGATGCCGCCGCGCCCGGCGCGAACTGGTCGCGCAGCGCCGCCTGCAAGCGGGCGAACTCGGCCGGCCGCAACGTGACCGCACGCACCGAACGCCCCGCGACCGGCGCGGCGATATGTTCGACATGGAGCACGGTGCGGTCGCTGCCGACCAGCGCCGCGAGCGCGGTTGCGGGGCTGAGATCGCGCCAGGTCGGCGTGTCGATATAGAAGGCGCGGTCGCCCCAGCCGATCGCCAGCCAGGGATGGGCGAGATGACGGCGATCGCGCACCCCCTGGCCCGCCAGGATCACGCGCCATTCGGGGCCTAGCGCGGCCTTCGGCACCGCGATGCCGGTGTGCACGCCATTGTCCTCGATGAAGATGCGCACCCCGGTCGCGGGCGCGCGCCACCCGGCATTGGCGGGCAGGATCGATCCGCTCAGCGCGGCGATCAGATAGGCGAGCGGCAGCAGCGCGATCAGGCCGAACCCGCGCGCCAGTCCGCGCAACATCGTCCGATTTCGTTTCATTCCCGGCCATGCTATCCCGTTCGCATGGCCAGCGATACACACGTCTTTGCCGCGCCGCCGCCGGGCGCGGCCGCCGACTGGACGATCCCGCAGGACTGGGATCGTTTCAGCGACGCCGAACATGGCGTGTGGGACACGCTGTTCGAACGCCAATCGGCGCTGTTGCCGGGCCGTGCGTCCGACGCGTTCCTGCGTGGCATCGACGTGCTGCGCCTGTCGCGTCCGGGCATCCCGGATTTCGCCGAACTGTCCGCGCGGTTGATGGACCTGACCGGGTGGCAGGTGGTGGCGGTGCCCGGGCTCGTCCCCGATGACGTGTTTTTCGATCACCTCGCCAACCGCCGTTTCGTCGCGGGCAACTTCATCCGCCGCGCCGACCAGCTCGACTATCTCCAGGAACCGGACGTGTTCCACGACGTGTTCGGCCATGTGCCGATGCTCGCCGATCCGGTGTTCGCCGACTATATGGCGGCCTATGGGCGCGGCGGCCTGCGCGCGCTGGAATACGGGTCGCTGAAACAGCTGGCGCGGCTATACTGGTACACGGTCGAATTCGGACTGATCGAGGAGGCGGGTGCCCTGCGCATCTATGGCGCGGGTATCGTGTCGAGCGCGTCGGAAAGCCGCTTCGCGCTGGAGGATCCGAGCCCCAACCGCATCGGCTTCGACCTGAAGCGGGTGATGCGCACCGACTATCGGATCGACGATTTCCAGCAGAATTACTTCGTCATCCCCAGCTTCGACGAATTGCTCCGCGTGACGGTCGAGACCGATTTCGCGCCGCTCTATGCCGAACTCGCCACCCTTCCCGACATCGCCATCGCCGACATCCTGGCCGAAGACCGCGTCATCACCCGCGGGACCCAGGAATATGCGCTGGCCCGCGCGGCGGGATGAGCGCCTTTAGGAGCGGTCCACCTCTATCGAGCCACCCTCTCCGTCACCCCGGCCTTGCGCCGGGGTCCCGCTGCCTGCGCCGGCGCAAGAAAAAGCGGGACCCCGGGTCAAGCCCCGGGGTGACCGATAAATTGATTTGCTTATGTAACCCGATCCGCCCGCTCACCAGCTCCCATAGCCCGGCGCTTCGCTCGGCACCGCCGGCCCCAGCCGGGTCGCGGCGCGCCAGCCGTGGCGCGGGCGCTTGACCAGTCGCAGCACCGGCCAGTCGCCATCGCCGCGCCGTGCCGCCAGCCGCAGCCCCTGGCGGCGATAGGCGTGCGCCACCGCACCGGCCTGCGCATCGAGCAACCCGGCGAGGATCAGCGTCCCGCCGGGCGCCAGCGCGGCCGCCAGCGCTGGCGCAAGGTCGATCAGCGGACCCGCCAGGATATTGGCGATGATCAGATCATAGGGCGCACGCGCCACCAGCATGGCATGGTCGATCCCCGGCGCGACGGCGAGCGCGATCCGCCCGCGCTCGCTTCCCAGCGGCACGCGGTTGATCGCGGCATTGTCGCGCACCACGCCGATCGAAACGGGATCAATGTCCGACGCCGCGACATAGGCCGCCGGCCACAAATGCCGCGCGGCAAAGGCGAGCAGGCCCGTCCCGGTGCCGACATCGACGATGTTGCGGAACACGCAGCCCCGGCGTTTGAGTCGGTCGAGCTCGGCCAGGCACCCCGCGGTCGTCGCATGCCCGCCGGTGCCGAAGGCGAGGCCGGCGTCGATGCGCAACGCGACCGCACCCGGCGGGACGGTGCCGCGATTGGTTTCGGTGTGGACATAGAATCGCCCGGCATGGACCGGCTCGATCCCCGCCTGGCTCAGCGTCACCCAGTCGGTCTCCTCGACCCGCTCCAGCGCCGGGCGCGCCGTGGCCGAGCTGGGGGCGAGCGCGCGGACCGCCGCGATCGCGGTGCGGCCGGGCCTGGTCTCGAAATAGGCGTCGATCTGCCACGCCATTGGATCGTCGACGACGCGCTCGCTGGTCATCAGCACGGGCACCGGGTCGATCAGCGCCACCGCCTCCAGATCGATCGCCTCCGCCTCCGCGCGCGTGCATCCCAGGGTGAGCTTCCAGCTCATCGCGCGCGCGCCTGCGCCTGCGCCTCGGTCGCCAGTCGCGCCGCGAGCCGCTGGCGCGCAGCGTCGGCATAGCGGGCGCATGCGCCCCGATCGACGAGCGGCGCGCTTCCCGCCAACCGGGGGTAGAGGTCGCTTGCGCCCGGATGCGGGGTGATCAGCACGTCGCACGGCAGCCCGGCGACACGGTCGATCGCGGCACGGAACGCGGCGACCACCTCCGGATGGTCCGAATACCGGTAATCGTCGGCGGCGTAGGCGGTCAGGCTGTCGGCATAGACGAAGTCGAGGCAACGCGCGCCGTCGCAGCTGCGCCACGACCAGCTCGTCGATCCCGGCGTATGCCCCGGCGTCGCGTGCGCGGTCAGCCCAATCGGGCCGACCCGGACGACATCGCCGTCAGCGACCGTGCCGTCGACCGGCGTGCCGGGAAAAGGATCGTTGAGGCCGAGCTGCGGGTCGCCCGGCTGAGCGCGCCCGGTTTCGATCGCGGCGCGCGCGGGCGCGCGCACCCGCAGCTGCGCCCCGGTCAGCCGGCGCAGCTCGGCAAGCCCGCCGGCATGGTCGTTATGCTCATGGCCGTTCAGCAGGATGCGCACGTCGCCGGCGCGGAAGCCCAGACGCGCGATATTGTCGGCGATGCCGGCGGCGGCGCGATCGGTCGCCCCGTCGATCAGGACATGGCCGGCGTCGGAGGTGACGAGCAGCGCGACGATGCCGCACGTCCCGACCAGATAGACATTGGCGTGGACGCGCGCCGGCGGGGCCGGGTCGCTCCAGCCATCGCGATCCCGGCACGCGGCCGCGAGCGCGGCGCCGGTAAAGGGGCTTGCCGCCTGTGCGGGCGCGGGCGGAGAAACGGGCGCGTCCGCAGGCGCACAGCCGGCGAGCGCCAGACCCGCCAGCAGCCCCCTAACGAACATAGCTCGCCCCGTTGGCGTCGAGCACTGCGCCGGTCATCGACTCGGGCGCGTCGAGCGCACAGAAGCGCGCGATCGCGGCAATTTCGTCGGGGGTCGCGACGCGGCCGAGCGGGATGTCGGCGAGCAATTTGTCGCCGCCGCGGCTGGCCAGATACTCCTCGGCCATCCCCGTCATCGTGAAGCCGGGGCAGATCGCGAAGGCGAGGATGCCCTGCCCCGAATAGGCGCGGGCGATCGACTTGGTCATCGCCACCATCCCCGCTTTCGACGCCGCATAATGCCAGTGCGCCGGGCTGTCGCCGCGATAGGCGGCGCGGCTGGCGATGTTGACGATCCGCCCGCCCCGCCCGCGCGCCTGCCAGTGGCGCACCGCCAGCCGGCACAGCTCGGCCGACGCGGTCAGGTTGATCCGCATCGTGCGTTCCCACCCCGCCACCCAGGCGTCATGGTCGAGGTCGATCGGCGCGGCTTCGAACACGCCGGCGTTGTTGACCAGCACATCGATGTCGCCGCCGAGCGCGTCGATGGCACGCGCCCACAGGTCGCGGGGGGCGGCCGGGTCGGCCAGGTCGGCGGCGATGCCGCTCGCGGTGCCGTGTCCGACCACGGTCGCGCCGGCCCGGTCCAGCGCGGCAAGGATCGCGGAACCGATGCCGCGGCTGGTGCCGGTGACGAGAATCTTGAGGCTCATGCCGCGGGGCTTAGCCCGCGGCACCGCGGCGCGAAAGCCCGCTCAGGCGGCGGCGACCGCGGCGGAGAAGTTCTCGGCCGCGCGCTGCAGCGAGTTCAGGCGCTCATCGACGTCGGTCGAATCGCGCTCGAGCGATTCGAGTTCGCTCGATACCCGGTCGGTGTCCTCGCGGATCGCGCTGATCGTCTGCGACATCGAATCGGCCGCGAGCGCGGTTTCATCGACCGCGGCGGTGATCGCGGTGACGGTGCGGGCCTGCAATTCCATGACGCTGCGGATGCGATTGGCGCTGTCCTGCACCTCGCCGACGATGTCGCGGATCGACGCGTTGATGTTGACGGTCGACTGGGTCGCGTCCTGGATCGCGGCGATCTGGGCGGCGATGTCGTCGGTCGCCCGCGCGGTCTGGCTCGCCAGGCTCTTCACTTCCTGGGCGACGACGGCAAAGCCACGCCCGGCATCGCCGGCGCGCGCCGCCTCGATCGTCGCGTTGAGCGCGAGCAGATTGGTCTGGCCGGCAATGTCGCGGATGAGACCCAGGATCGATTCGATCGACTTCGCATGGACCGACAGCGTGTCCGAAATGCTGACCGCCACGCCCGCCTGGCCCGACGCGCGCGTCGCGATGTCGGCGGCGGCCTCGACCTCGATGCGCGCGTCCTCGATCGCGCGGATCAGCCCGGCGGCAGTCTGCGCGGCCTCGCGCATCGCCACGGCAGACTGTTCGGCGGCAACGGCGACTTCCGACGTCTTGCTGACCATGCCCCGCGCCGAAACCGAGGCCTCGTGCGCCTGGACCCGGATGCCGGAACCCAGCGTGGTGACGCCTTCGATCGATTCGGCGATATCGTTGCGGAACGCCTGCGCGCGCGCGAAGCGTTCGGCGTTGGCAAGTGCCGCGTCGCTTTCGCCCAGGCGCGAAGCGATCAGGTCGGCCTCCACCAGCACCAGGCGCATCAGTGCATCGCCGGCGGAACGCAGCCGCGCCGGATCGTGACCGATGCGACTCTCGATCAGCTTGAATGTCTCGCTATGCGCCAGCGACATGGCCGCGAACAGCAGCTGCAGCGGGACGCCGGCCTGGTGCGTGTCGATCGCGTTGCGGAACGCGATCTCCATCCATGCCTCGTCATAGGGATTGCCGAACTTCAGTTTCGCAAAGCCCGCGCTACCGGCGATCCGGACCTGCAGCTGGCGCTGATCGAGATTGAGGTCCTTGCCCGCGTTCTTCATGATCGAGCCGAAATAGGCCCAGAACGCGGTGGCCAGTTGGGTCCAGTCCGCGTCCGAAACCGTTTCGGTGATGATTGCACAGCCTTCGCGGATACCGTCATCCCAATCGAACGAGCGGATACGTTCGCGTGCGGCGCGGGTGTCGCCGCCCCATCCGCCGACGTCCGCATGTCGTATCTGCGCCATCCTATCCGCTCCCTTATGCGGCGACCTTTGCGACGAACTCGCCGGCGCCTGCCTTCAATGACCCGATTTCGTTGTCGAGCGCCTCGAATCCGCGGCCGACCTGTTCGATCTCCGAGGCGACGCTTTCGGTATCCTCGCGAATCGCCGCGATCGTGGTCGACATCGAATCGGCGGCGAGCGCGGTTTCATCGACTGCCGCGGTGATCGCGGTGACGGTCTGCGCCTGCACTTCCATCGCGCGCCGGATGCGGATCGCGCTTTCCTGAACCTCGGCCACCGTGTCACGGATCGACGCGTTGGTTTCGACCGTCGACTGGGTCGCCTGCTGGATCGTCGCGATCTTGGCGGCAATGTCGTCGGTCGCGCGCGCCGTCTGGTTGGCCAGGCTCTTCACTTCCTGCGCGACGACCGCGAAACCGCGCCCGGCATCGCCCGCGCGTGCCGCCTCGATCGTCGCGTTGAGCGCAAGCAGGTTCGTCTGGCCGGCAATGTCGCGGATCAGACCCAGGATCGATTCGATCGACTTCGCATGGTCGGACAGCGCGGCCGACATTCCGACCGCATTGCCCGCCTGGCTCGAGGCGCGCGTCGCGATATCGGCGGCGGCCTCGACTTCGGAGCGCGCGTCCTCGATCGCGCGGATCAGCCCGGCAGCGGTCTGCGCGGCCTCGCGCATCGCCACGGCAGACTGTTCGGCGGCGGCCGCCACTTCGGACGCCTTGCCCAGCATCCCGCGCGCCGACACCGACGTGTGCTCTGCCTGGCGGCGAAGCGCATCGCCCTCGCGCGACGCCCGCTCGACCGTTTGCCCGATATCGTTGCGGAACTGTGCGGCGAGCGCGTCGCGCGCCTGCGCGGCGGAATGCTCGCGATAGCAATTGTACAGCGCGACGGTGATGTCGCTTTCCAGCGCGGAGAGGCGCATCAGCGTGTCGATCATGCCGGGCAATCCCTGATCGCCGCGATCGACGCGCCGCATCAGCACTTCGAGCGCGGCGCGGTCGCTGGCGTTGATCATCGACAGCAGCGCCATCGGCGGGACGCCCGACGTATAGGCCGCCGCGACCGATCGCTCGATCGATTCGACCCACCCCATCGCGCGGACGTTGAGAAAGCGGTTGCGCAGGAATTCGACGCCCAAGTCGATCATTTTTTCGGTTTCGTGCGGTGCCCAATCGCGCTGGTCGGCGAAACAGCGCAGCCACTGGTGCCAATAGGCCTCCGCGATCCCCCGGATTTCCGGCTCCAAAACCTGCCATACGGTGCGGCTGGCCTCGGTCATCTGGCTGTCGAAATCGAAGACGCGCAGGCGGGACGACAGGTCGATCGACGCAGCGAACCGGTTGCTCGGGGCGGAAGCGATTGAATTTGAGCCACTTGTCACGACCGGTCCTCATTCTCACTGCGGGGTCACGCACGACATTCGCCCGGCCAGAGATAGGTGGTGAATGGTTAAGGCCGGGTTAGTCCCGGGTGCCGTCGAACCAGCTTGCATCATGCTGCACCGCGACTAATTAGACCGCAGCGAAAGGATGCACCTTGGCCACCGCAAAAACGTCGACCCGCCCGCTTTCCCCCCATCTCGGCATCTGGAAATGGGGCCCGCACATGCTGGTCTCGATCCTCCACCGCGCCACCGGCGACGGGATGGCGCTGGTCGGACTGGGTCTGATCACCTGGTGGCTGGCGGCACTTGCCGGCGGGCCTGACAGCTATGCCGCGTTCGTCGACCTGTTCACGGTCAAATCGGGCGCGCTCAACATCGTCGGCTATGTCTTCGGGATCGGATTGACCCTGTCCTTCTTTCAGCACACGGCGTCGGGCATCCGTCACTTCGTGCTCGACACGGGCGCTGGCTACGAACTCAAGGGCAACAAGCGCGGCGCGATTTCGACCATGGTCTTTTCGATCGTCGCGACCCTGGCCTTCTGGGCCTGGCTGACGGTGGGGAAATAAGATGGGTAACGGAACGAGCATCGGCCGGGTCCGCGGCCTCGGCCCCGCGAACGAGGGCACGCATCACTGGTGGCATCAGCGGCTGACCGCGGGGTCGAACCTGGCGCTGATGGCGTGGTTCCTCGTCTCGATCGCGCGGCTGCCGGCCTATGACCATCAGACCCTGGTCACCTGGATGGCATCCGCCTGGGTCGCGGTGCCGCTGATCCTGCTGGTCAGCAGCCTGTTCTATCATGCGCGTCTGGGACTTCAGGTGCTGATCGAGGATTATCAGCGCGAGGAGAGCCGCGTCGTGCTGCTCGTCCTGCTCAACGGCGCCGCGCTGCTCGGCTGGGCGATCGCCGCCTTCGCCATCCTGAAAATCGCCTTTAGCGGAGCCGCCACGGCATGACCGACGCGTACAAGATCATCGACCACAGCTATGACGCCGTCGTCGTCGGCGCGGGCGGCGCCGGGCTGCGCGCGACGATGGGCATCGCCGAGGCGGGGCTGAAGACCGCGTGCATCACCAAGGTGTTTCCGACGCGCAGCCACACCGTCGCGGCGCAGGGCGGGATCGCCGCCAGCCTGGGCAATATGGGCCCGGACCACTGGACCTGGCACATGTACGACACCGTCAAGGGATCGGACTGGCTGGGCGACCAGGACGCGATCGAATATCTGTGCCGCGAGGCGCCGGCGGCGGTCTATGAACTCGAACATGCCGGGCTGCCGTTCAGCCGCACCGACGAGGGCAAGATCTATCAGCGCCCGTTCGGCGGCATGATGCAGAATATGGGTGCTGGCCCGCCGGCGCAGCGCACCTGTGCCGCCGCCGACCGCACCGGCCATGCGATGCTGCATACGCTGTATCAGCAGAGCCTGAAGTACGACGCCGACTTCTTCATCGAGTATTTCGCGCTCGACCTGATCATGGAAAACGGCGCGTGCCGGGGCGTCGTCGCGCTCTGCATGGAGGACGGCTCGATCCACCGTTTCCGTTCGCATGCCGTCGTGCTGGCGACCGGCGGCTATGGCCGCGTCTATCAGTCGGCGACGTCGGCGCACACCTGCACCGGCGACGGCAATGCGATGGTGCTGCGCGCCGGCCTGCCGCTGCAGGACATGGAATTCGTGCAGTTCCACCCGACCGGCATCTATGGCGCGGGCGTGCTGATCACCGAAGGCGCGCGCGGCGAGGGCGGCTACCTGACCAATTCCGAAGGCGAGCGGTTCATGGAACGCTATGCCCCTTCGGCCAAGGACCTTGCGTCGCGCGACGTCGTGTCGCGGTCGATGGCGATGGAGATCCGCGAAGGCCGCGGCGTCGGCAAGGAAGCCGACCACATCTATCTCCACCTCAACCATATCGACCCCAAGGTGCTGGCCGAGCGGCTGCCCGGCATCACCGAGACCGGCAAGATCTTCGCCGGCGTCGACCTGACGCGCCAGCCGCTGCCGGTGGTGCCGACCGTCCACTATAATATGGGCGGCATCCCGACCAATTATCATGGCGAAGTCGTGCATATCCGCGACGGCAACCCCGACGCGGTTGTCCCCGGCCTGTATGCGGTGGGCGAAGCGGCGTGCGTTTCGGTGCACGGGGCCAACCGGCTGGGCTCCAACTCGCTGATCGACCTGGTGGTGTTCGGCCGCGCGACGGGCCTGCGGATCAAGGAAACGCTGAAGCCCGGTACGGCGCACAACCCGCTGCCCAAGGATTCGGCCGAACTCGCGATCGGGCGGCTCGACCATTTCCGCAATGCGAGCGGCAGCACCGCCACCGCGAAGCTGCGCACCGACATGCAGAAGACGATGCAGCGCCACGCCGCCGTGTTCCGCAACGACGAACTGCTCAATGAGGGGATTGCGGCGATGACCGCGCTCTATCAGGGGATGCAGGACGTCCGCGTCGTCGACAAGTCGCTGATCTGGAACACCGACCTGGTCGAAACGCTCGAACTCGACAATCTGATGGGCCAGGCGATGGTGACGATCCGTTCCGCGCTCAACCGCAAGGAATCGCGCGGCGCGCACGTGAACGAGGATTATCCGGAGCGCGACGACGCCAACTGGATGAAGCACACCGTCGCCACCTTCGACGGCTGGGGCGGCAAGGGCGGCACGACCGAAATCGACTATCGCCCGGTCCACGACTATACGCTGACCGACGAAATCGAGTACATCCAGCCGAAGAAGCGGGTGTATTAAGGGCCGACGGTTAACCTTCGCAGTCGCGTGGATTGGCGAAAGCGAGTGGGCTAACCCGTCGCCTCCAACCTATCCGCCAGCCACATCTTGATGAGCGCCTGTCGCGTTACGCCGCGCTTCTTTGCTTCGCGATCCAGCCGCAACACCATCAAGGCGGGAAAATCGACATTCACCCGCTTGGTCGGACCGTGAAGCGCCTCGGCGTTGTCGAAATCGAAATAGGGGCGCATGTCGGCACCCTCATCGAACAGCCGGTCCAGCTCTTCGGCGCTAATCTTCTTGCGTGCCACGTCCATATAGCTCTTCCTCATAATCGCGCGCGCGCCGGGCCGAGATGATGCGAACCTTGCCGTTCCGGTAGGTCATGATCGCCGTCCACAGCCGCGTGCCGATCCGGCCGATCACCAGCCAGCGCTCCTCATCTGTCGGCACGGCAGATCTGAGCCGCTTGGCCGATGCGTCCAGCCAGATCGCCTGCGCTTCCTCAAAATCGATCCCATGCTTGGCTCTGTTCGCCGCGCTCTTCGCCGGATCGAATTCGAACATGGCTCTTGATATACCATTTTGGTATAGAAACACACCCCCGAAAGCGCGCGCTACCCTGCGCAGGAGGACGTCCGATGGCCGAGATCAACGTCTATTTCGCGACCAATCGCAATCACCTGTCCGACAACAAGCGGGCGGTGTTCGGCGGCCGGTTCAATCCGGATGGCGTCGCCGCACTGCGCTTTGGTCGCGCGACGTTCCGCGCGGGTGACGACGGGCCGGTGATGACCGGCATCACCGTGTTCGACGAAACGATGGCGGGCGCACCCGCGGGGGGCTTCACCAAAACGGGCAGTGCGCAGCTGATGGATGCGCTGCACGGCCGGATGGCCAAGGGCCGGGTCGATACGCTGGTTTACATCCACGGCTTCAACGTCACTTTTCTGGAGGCGCTGACCGATGGCGCGCGGATCGCGGTGACGCTGCCGCAGGACGTCAACATCATGGTGTTCAGCTGGCCGTCCGACGGCGAAGCGGTGCCCTTCATGTCCTATTACAGCGACCGCGAGGATGCCCGCGCCTCCGGCCCGGCGCTGGCGCGCACCTATCTCAAGCTGCTCGATTATGTCTGCGAGCTGCCGGCGGACGATTATTGCCTGCGCAACCTCCACATCCTGGCGCATTCGATGGGCAACTATGTGCTGCGCCAGGGCATCCAGGCGCTGCATGCCAAGCAGCCGACGCGGATGGTGCGGCTGTTCGACCAGGTGCTGATGATCGCCGCCGACGAGGATGACGATGCGTTCGAGCGCGACGACAAGCTGCGCATGCTGCCCAGCCTGTCGCGGCGCATCACCCTCTATCACAATCGTTTCGATCGTGCGCTGCTGGTGTCGGACAAGACCAAGGCCAATCCCGACCGGCTGGGGTCGGATGGCCCGCGCATGCTCGACCTGCTGCCCGCCAAGGTGAAGATCGTCGACGCGAGCAAGGTCGCGGGCATGGCCGACCGTCTGGTCATGCACAGCTATCACGTCCGCAGCGCGTCGGTCGCCGCCGACGTCGCCGCGGTGCTCGCGGGCGAGGAAGACGCGCGGATCGGCAACCGCGAGACGATCCGGCCCGAGCGCGCCTATCGCCTGATGGCGTGACCCCGCGACCACTGGACGCGGCCGCGTCGCCGCGCCATCGTGCGCTGCGGGATCAAGGGGAGACGCGCGGACGTGCGGAACAGGTGGCAGGGCGGGCGCGCGGCGGTGCTGGCGATGATGGCGCTGATGACCGCCGCCGACGCGCAACAGGCCGCCTTTGTCCCCGTCCAGCATCGCGCGCCGCCGCCCGATTTCCTCTATCGCGCCGGCGACGGGGCGGTCGCCGCCTTTGCCGATGCCGGAATGCAGGTCGAGCGGGATCGCGGCGCGCGCGACGCGCTGGCCGAACATCGCCGGCTGGCCGCAGCACTTGGGCAGCTCGAGCCGCAGCGCCCGGGCGTGCTCGACACCTATGTGCTGTCGGTGGCGCTCGACAGCGACCCCGTCTTCGGGCGTGAGGCGCGCGAGGCCGCACGCGTGCTCGCCCGCCGCTACGGGGCCGATCGCCGCACGCTGGTGCTCGCCGGTTCGGACGGAACACGCGCGAGCGAATTGCCGATCGGATCGCCCCAGGCGCTTGGTGCCGCGCTCGCCGCGGTCGCCGAGCGCATGGATGTGCGCGAGGACGTGCTGGTCCTGTTCACCACCAGCCATGGCGGGCCGTTCGGCATCGTCTATCACGACGGCGACAGCGGCTATGGCGGGATTTCGCCGATGAAGCTGCGCGCGATGCTGGGCGAACTTGGCCTCACACGGCGGCTGCTGATCGTCAATGCCTGCTATTCGGGGGTGTTCATCGGCCCGCTGGCGAGCGACGACAGCGTGATCGTCACCGCAGCGGCGACCGACCGGTCGTCCTTCGGCTGCTTCGCCGAGAACGACTGGACCTTTTTCGGCGACGCCTTCGTCAATCGCGCGCTCCGGAAAGCCCAGCCGATCGAGGCGGCCTTTACCGAGGCGCGCAACCAGGTGGCCGTGTGGGAAACCGAAGCGACGCTGACCCCGTCGCGGCCCCAGGTGAGCATCGGTGCCGCCGCGCACCGCTGGCTCGCCGCGATCGACGGTGCCGTGCCGACCACGGCCAGCGCCCCGGTCGGGCGACCGACCGACATCGGCGCGCTGGTCGCGCTCCAGCGCGAGGCGCGCGCCAGGGACCCGCGCTGAGCGGCGACAACCCGCAGCGACCCTCGCAATTGTTGCGCACGCGGAACCTTGGCCGTCGTCGCGCGCTTGGGGGGCCATGACCGACAACACCGAAGCCGACGCCACCATCCACCGCTATCCGCTGCTCGCCCGACCGCATGTCGCGCTGGCGGGGCCGGTCGATCACGCCATGTACGCGCAGTTCCGCGAACAGGTCGCCGCCGCCCCCGCCGGCGGGCCGCTGGTCATCGCGCTGTCGACGCTGGGCGGTGACCCCGAAGTCGCGCGGCTGATGGGCGACGAAGTGAGGCTGCTGCACGAATATCAGGGCCGTGAAGCGCTGTTTCTCGGCAAGGTCGCGGTCTATTCGGCCGGTGCGACCTTCATGTCGGCCTTTCCCGCCGACCGCCGCTTCCTGACGCGCGGCACGCGGATCATGGTGCATGAGCGCATCCTGGCGAAGCAGATCGACGTCAATGGCCCGCTGCGCACCTGTGTCGCCAGCCTGAAGGCGAGCCTCCACGAGATCGAGCATTCGATCCGCATCGAGGAGGAGGGGTTTCGCGATCTTGTCGCCGGCACGCGGATCGATTTCGAGGAGTTGCGCCGCCGCGCGCCCGAAAACTGGTATATCGAAGCCGAAGAGGCACGCGATCTCGGCCTCGTGCTCGACGTCATCTGAACCCCGGCGCCGCCTGCCGGCGCGGCGACGTCAGACCGAAAATCCGCCGTCGATGTCGATCGTCGTCCCGGTGATGTAGCTCGCCTCGTCACTGGCGAGGAATGCGGCCAGCGCGGCCACTTCCTCCGCCCGGCCATAACGCCCGAGCGCGACGTGCTGGGCCAGCATCGCGGCGAAATCGCCATCGGCCGGGTTCATGTCGGTATCGATCGGACCCGGCTGGATCGCGTTGACCAGGATGTTGCGCGGACCCAGGTCGCGCGCCCAGCCACGCACCATTCCGGCGACGGCGGCCTTGGTCGCGCTGTACACCGCGGCCCCCGGCACAGGCACGGTGTGCGCATTGACGCTGCCGATCACGAGAATGCGGCCGCCGTCCGCCATATGGCCGATCGCGGCGCGCGTGCCGGCGAACACCCCGTCGACATTGACGCCGAACTGGCGGCGGTAATTCTCGATCGTGTCGCTGTCGATCGTGCCCAGCCCGAACACGCCGGCATTGTGGACCAGGATGTCGAGTCCCCCCAGCGTGTCGACGGCGCGCACGACCGCCGCCTCGACCGCGGCGACATCGGCCGCGTCGGCCTGGATCGCCTCGGTGCGCCGGCCCGCGCCCGTGATCGCGGCGGCGACCTGCTGGGCCGCGTCGTGATTGCCGGCATAGGTGATGACGACGTCGGCACCGTCGGCTGCCAGCCGTTTTGCGATCGCCGCACCAATGCCGCGCGAACCGCCCGTCACGATCGCCCGCTTGCCCGAAAGGTCCGCCATCTTGCCGCTCCCATGTGATCCGGCACGGCAACCCTGATCGGTTGCCGGCCCGGAGCGACTATGGGCGCGCCGCACGATCATTCAACCGATTGCGGCGCGCCCGACACCGGGAGGTGAACGCTTTGCGCAAGGACGGCGTGCTCCGGCTATTGCCGGCGCTCAATCGGCGATGCGGATCGCCACCTTGCCGCGATGGCTGCCGCTGCGCAGCCGATCGAACGCAGCTTCTGCGTGGTCAAAGGCGAACACCTCGTCGATGACCGGACGGACGCCGGATGCGAGCGCGGTCGACAAGTCGGCGACCGACCCGACATAGACGCCGCGCAGGTTGATCGCGTTCATCAGGATCGCGCCGGTGTTCACTTCGCCCGCAAAGCCGGTCAGCACGCCGACCAATGCGACTTCGCCGCCCGAGCGCACCGACGCCAGCGCCTGGTTGAGCGTGCCCGGCCCGCCGACCTCGACGACATGGTCGACGCCCGCACCGCCCGCGATCCGTGCCGCCACCACGCCCCAATCCGGTGTGTCGCGATAGTTGATCGTCGCGTCCGCACCCAGCGCGCGGGCATGGCCGAGCTTGTCGTCGCTGCTGGAGGTCACGATCACCCGCGCGCCTGCCCGCTTGGCGAATTGCAGCGCGAAGGTAGAGACGCCGCCCGTCCCCTCGACCAGCACCCAGTCGCCCGGCCGAATGCCGCCGCCGCCGAACAGGCAGGCCCAGGCGGTAACGCCCGCGCAAGGGTAAGCCGCCCCTTCGACGAACGACCAGTCGTCGGGCAGGACCGCGACGGCGCTTGCCGGCACGACGATCCGTTCGGCGAGCACGCCATCGACAACGCCGCCGCCCAGCGCGCTGGCCTGCTTGGCGGCGGTGAACGGCCCTTCCGTCCAGTGCGGCATGAAGCCGATCGCGACGCGTTGGCCGGTCCGGTCCGCGGCCACGCCATCGCCCACTGCGGCGATGACACCTGCGCCGTCGGACAAGGGAATCAGGTCGGCGCGTTGCTCGCCGCCATAGCGCCCGTCGCGGACGATCAGGTCGCGATAGTTGAGCGTCGCCGCTTTCAGGTCGATCAGGACTTCGCCGGCCCCCGGTACCGGATCGGCCTCATCGCTCAGCTTGATGGCCCCGCCGGCTGGGTCAAGTCGATATGCACGCATGGTTAAGCTCCTTTTGTGGTGGAGCACGCCAACTAATCGCTCGTCGCGCTTGATTGCAGTACGTACAAAAACAACATGTACGTACATGGATGATAGTATCAGGGGTCCGCGCCGGCGCGCGACCAAGACCGGCTGCGCGGTCGAAGCGACGATGAGCGTGATGGGCGGGGTGTGGAAGCCGGTGCTGGTGTTCCACCTGCTGTCGGGCCGCTTGCGCTTCAACGCGCTGTGCCGGCTGACCCCCAATGCGACGCCGCGGATGATCACGCTCCAACTGCGCGAGCTGGAAGCCGACGGCATCATTCGCCGGATCGTCTATCCCGAAGTGCCGCCGCGCGTCGAATATGAGCTGACCGATTTCGGCCGCACGCTCGAACCCGTGCTGGTCAGCCTGCGCGACTGGGGCGACGCGTTCCAAAGACAGGGTCACCAAGCAGGAGCGGATGACGCGCGCGACCGTTGAGCTGATAGGTCGATGCAATCACGCCGCAGCAATATGGCCCTTGTTCCGTTTGCGGGCCGCACGAGACTGCGATATCCGCCGCTCCGAACTTGATCGCAGCGCACAAAAGCGCCACATCGCGAGGCGAAGGAGTAGTGCATCGCCATGGCCGAATTCACCCTGCCCAAGAACAGCAAGATCCGGAACAACGGCAAGGTTCACAAGGCGCCCGCCGGTGCCAAGCGGGTGAAGCGCTTCAAGGTCTATCGCTATGATCCCGATGCCGGCGAGAATCCGCGCTACGACACGTTCGAGCTCGACCTGGACGATACCGGCCCGATGGTCCTGGATGCGATCATCAAGATCAAGGCGGAGCAGGACCCTTCGCTCACCTTCCGCCGCTCGTGCCGCGAGGGGATTTGCGGCTCGTGCTCGATGAACATCGACGGCAAGAACGGCTTGGCTTGCACGACGGCGATCGAGGACATCAAGGGCGACATCCGCATCACGCCGCTGCCCCACATGGACGTGATCAAGGACCTCGTCCCCGACTTCACCCATTTCTACGCGCAATACGCGTCGATCAAGCCGTGGCTGGAGACGGTGACGCCGCCGCCCTCGGGCAAGGAGCGCTTCCAGTCGCCCGAGGACCGCGCCAAGCTCGACGGCCTCTACGAGTGCATCCTGTGCGCCTGCTGCTCGACCAGCTGCCCCAGCTACTGGTGGAACAGCGACAAGTTCCTCGGCCCCGCGATCCTGCTTCAGGCCTATCGCTGGCTCGCCGACAGCCGCGACGAGACGACGGGCGAGCGGCTCGACCAGCTCGAGGATCCGTTCCGGCTCTATCGCTGCCACACGATCATGAACTGCGCCAATGTCTGCCCCAAGGGGCTGAACCCGGCCAAGGCGATCGCCGAGATCAAGAAGCTGGAAATGGACCGCGTGCTCTGATCGCGTGACGATGCGCCCCGACGCGGACGGCCCCGCGTTCCACTATCACGACGATCCCGACTGGCCGGGCTGGAAACGCTGGACGCTTAGCGACACGACGCGCTTCAACGCGACGCTGGGGCCGTTGCGTGTCAGGGTGGAGGACGGCATCGCGCGGGTCGCGATGGTGCCGGCGCACCAGCATTCCAACCTGTCGAACCATCTGCACGGCGGCGCGCTGCTCGGCTTCATCGACTGCGCGCTGTTCGGGGCGGGGCGCGCGCTGGGCGTACTGACCGCGGGCACGGCGGTCACGCTCGACCTGTCGACCCAGTTCATCGCGGCAGGACGCATGGATGTGCCCGTCGAGGCGCAGGTCGAGCTGCTTCGCGAGACCGGGCGGCTGCTGTTCATGCGCGGCTTGGTCGTCCAGGCGGCGCAGACGATCGCAAGCTTCACCGCCACGATCCGCAAGCCGAGTGCGCGATGAGCCGGGTGATCGCCGAATATCGCAGGCTGGTCGCTGCCGGGGAGCTGCGCACCGATGCGACCCAGGCAGCGGCCGCCGAACGGCTCGACGCGCTTGCCGACGCGCTGGAAGCGGTGCCGAAACGTGGCAGCATCCTGTGGCGCGCGCTGGGACGCCTGCCCGAACCGCCGCGCGGCGTCTATCTGTGGGGCGGGGTCGGACGCGGCAAGTCGATGCTGATGGACCTGTTCTTCAATCAGCTCGCGATCCGTCGGAAGCGCCGTGCGCATTTCCACGACTTCATGATCGACGTGCACGAGCGGCTGAACGATGCGCGCAAGCAGGAGGTTGACGATCCGATCCTGCCGGTTGCCGCCGCCATGAGCGAGGATGTCCGCCTGCTCGCCTTTGACGAGCTGATCGTCAACAATCCCGCGGACGCCGCGATCCTGTCGCGGCTGTTCACCGAGATGTTCCGGCGCGGGGTGACGGTCGTCGCAACCTCCAACCGCGCGCCGGACGAGCTTTACAAGGACGGGATCAATCGCCCCCTGTTCCTGCCCTTCATCGACCTGATCCGCGAACGCTGCGACGTCGTCGCGCTCAACGGCCCGGTCGATTACCGCCGCGACCGGCTGGGGCGGATCGACACCTGGCTGGTGCCCAACGGGCCGGAAGCGACGGCGGAGATGTCGGCCGCCTTTTTCCGTCTGACCGACTATCCGGTCGAGGATCGCGCGATGGTGCCGACCGAGGAATTGGCGGTGCGCGGCGGGCGGACTTTGCACGTGCCCAAGTCGCTGAAGGGTGTTGCGGTATTCAGCTTCAAGCGACTGTGTGGCGAGGCGCGCGGCGCGGCCGACTATCTGGCGATCGCGCGGCGTTTCCACACGGTGTTCCTCGTCGGCATCCCCAGGCTAGGGCCGGAGAACCGCAACGAAGCCGCGCGCTTCGTGACGCTCATCGACGCCCTGTACGAACACAAGGTCAAGCTGATCGCCGCCGCCGATGCGGTGCCGGAGGCGCTGTATGAGACAGGCGACGGCCGTTTCGAGTTCGAACGCACCGTCAGCCGGTTGAACGAGATGCGTTCGGAAGCGTATCTGGCGCTGGGGCATCATTAGGCGCAATGCCGCCTTGGTCGTCCTTCCCGCTTGTCCTGAAGGGCTGACCGGAGATCCTTAACCGAGGCGCAACCCCACTGCCCCCGTCACCCCGGGCTTGACCCCGGGGTCCCGCTTTTTCTCGCGCGGGATAAGGCAGCGGGACCCCGGCTCAAGGCCGGGGTGATGGAAGGAGCAGGTTGGAGAGGCACCTCACCTTGATTAGCGCAGGCCGGAGTCCACCCCCTATGTCCAAGCTCAGCATCAACCGCGACACCCAATTGTGCATGTCGCTGTCCGCGCGGCCCGGCAATTTCGGGACGCGGTTCCAGAACCATCTCTACGACGCACTGGGCCTCGACTTCGTCTATAAGTCCTTCACCACCGCGGACATCGCGGCCGCGATCGGCGGCATCCGCGCGCTGGGCGTGCGGGGCTGCGCGATCTCGATGCCGTTCAAGGAGGCGGTGATCCCGCTGATCGACGCGCTCGACCCGTCGGCGGCGGCGATCGGCGCGGTCAACACCATCGTCAATGATGACGGCCGGCTGACCGGCTACAACACCGACTATAGTGCGGTCGCGGCGTTGATAACCGAACATCGCGTGCCGCAGGATATCGACTTCGTGCTGCGCGGGTCGGGCGGCATGGGCAAGGCGGTGGCGAGTGCGCTCGCCGATCATGGCTATGCCAACGGCACGATCGTGACCCGTGACGAGGCGTCGGGCCGCGCGCTCGCCGGCCGATTGGGGTATCGCTGGACGCACGCGGTGACGCCCGGACCCGGATTGCTGATCAACGTGACCCCGATCGGGATGGCGGGCGGGCCGGAAGCCGACGCGCTTGCCTTCGACGAAGCGGCAGTACGTGCCGCGACGATGCTGTTCGACGTCGTCGCTATTCCGGTAGAAACCCCGGTGGTGCGTCTGGCACGCCGCCTGGGCAAGCCGGTCATCACCGGCGATGAGGTGTTGGTGCGGCAGGGGCTTGAACAATTCGTTCTCTATACCGGTTGCCGCCCGTCGGCGGATCACGTGGCACGCGCCGCGCGTTTCGCGCTGGGCTGACACGTTCTTGCACTTGCGAATGATGTGCAAAGAAACCCTTGTTTTGGCTAGGCTCCGTGCTTGTCAGCGCGCGTCAAACGGCCTAAGCCGCCACCGTTTCCCGGCCCGACGGGCCGCCTGCTGACCCATTTCGAGGGAGGTTGTATGGCTCGCAAGAAGATCGCGTTGATCGGCGCTGGCAATATCGGGGGCACGCTCGCGCATCTCGCCGCGCTAAAGGGGCTTGGCGACATTGTGCTTTTCGACGTGGTCGAGGGCGTGCCGCAGGGCAAGGCGCTGGACCTGAGCCAGTGCGGTCCGGTCGAGGGCTTCGACGCGACGATCATCGGCACCAATGACTATAAGGACATCGCCGGCGCCGACGTGATCATCGTTACCGCTGGCGTCGCGCGCAAGCCGGGGATGAGCCGCGACGACCTGCTCGGCATCAATTTGAAGGTGATGAAAGCGGTCGGCGAAGGGATCGCCGCCAACGCCCCCGACGCCTTTGTCATCTGCATCACCAATCCGCTCGACGCGATGGTGTGGGCGCTGCGCGAGTTTTCCGGTCTGCCCCACCAGAAGGTCGTCGGCATGGCGGGTGTGCTCGATTCGGCGCGCTTCAGCCATTTCCTGGCGGACGAGTTCAAGGTGTCGGTCAAGGATGTGAACAGCTTCGTGCTGGGCGGCCATGGCGACACGATGGTGCCGGTGCTCGAATATTCGACCGTCAGCGGCATCCCGGTCAGCGACCTGATCGCGATGGGCTTTTCGACGAAGGAGCGCATCGACGCGATCGTGCAGCGCACCCGTTCTGGCGGCGGCGAGATCGTCGCGCTGCTCAAGACCGGCTCGGCCTTCTACGCCCCTGCGACCAGCGGCATCGCGATGGCTGAAAGCTATCTGTTCGACCAGAAGCGCGTGTTGCCGGGTGCCGCGCACCTGACCGGCCAGTATGGCGTCGACGACCTCTATGTCGGCGTGCCGATCGTCATCGGCGCGGGCGGCGTCGAGAAGATCATCGAGATCAACCTGTCGGATGAGGCCAAGGCCAACCTCCAGGTCAGCGTCGACGCGGTCAAGGAATTGCTGGTTGCGTGCAAGGCGATCGACGGGTCGCTGGTGTGAAGCGCGTCGTCCCGGCGGAGGCCGGGACCGCTTGATGCCCTTGCGCCGCCAGATGGATAGCGGTCCCGGCCTTCGCCGGGACGACGAAAGAGAGACCGAATGAGCATCCTCGTCGACAAGAATACCAAGGTCATCACCCAGGGGATGACCGGCAAGACCGGGACTTTCCATACCAAGGCGGCGCTGGATTACGGCACGCAGATGGTCGGGGGGGTAACGCCGGGCAAGGGCGGTACGGTGCATGAGGAGCTGGGCCTGCCCAATTTCGACACCGTCGCCGAAGCGGTCGAGAAGACCGGCGCGACCGCATCCGTCATCTACGTGCCGCCGCCGTTCGCCGCCGATTCGATCCTGGAGGCGATCGACGCCGAAGTGCCGCTGATCGTGTGCATTACCGAGGGCATTCCGGTGCTCGACATGGTCAAGGTCAAGCGCGCGCTGTCGGGCAGCAAGTCGCGGCTGATCGGCCCCAATTGCCCCGGCGTGCTGACGCCCGGCGAGTGCAAGATCGGCATCATGCCGGGCAGCATTTTCTCCAAGGGCTCGGTCGGCGTCGTGTCGCGTTCGGGCACGCTCACCTATGAAGCCGTGTTCCAGACGACCAATGCGGGCCTCGGCCAGACCACCGCGGTCGGAATCGGCGGCGATCCGGTCAACGGCACCAACTTCATCGACGTGCTCGAGCTGTTCCTGGCCGATGATGCAACGACAAGCATCATCATGATCGGCGAGATCGGCGGATCGGCCGAAGAGGAAGCCGCGCAGTTCCTGAAAGACGAAGCGAAACGCGGGCGCAAGAAGCCGATGGTCGGCTTTATCGCCGGCCGCACCGCGCCGCCGGGACGCCGCATGGGCCATGCCGGCGCAATCGTCTCGGGCGGTCAGGGCGGTGCGGAAGACAAGATCGCGGCGATGGAAGAAGCCGGCATCCGCGTATCGCCCAGCCCGAGCCTGTTGGGCGAAACGCTGGTCGAAGTGTTGAATAGGTAAGGAGTTTCCCTTCTCCCTTGAGGGGAGAAGGATACGCAGCCTTGGTGCCGCAAGGCACCTAGGCGGAGTTGGATGAGGGTGATTGGCCGGGCGCAGCGCCCGGTATCCGCCCCCTCACCCAGCTTCGACTAGGCAGCAAGCTGCCAAGTCTGCGCAACCCTCTCCCACAAGGGGAGAGGGGAGCGAGGATGGGACCATGGGTTACGAAGGCCAGGATTTCGACGCGGCCGCCGGGGTGAGTCCGGCATTCATCGAATCGCTCTACGCGAAGTATCGCCAGGACCCGGGCTCGGTCGAACCCGGCTGGCAGGCGTGGTTCGACGGGCTCGAAGGCGCGATGCAGGGCCCGAGCTGGCAGCGAAAGGGCTGGCCGCTCGCCGACACCGACGCGCTGACCGCAGCCCTCGACCCGACCCAGATGGAACCGGCGGCCAAGCCCGCCAAGGGCGGCGCCGCCCCCGCGCCCACCGCCTCTGCCCCCAAGCCATCGGCGGACGAGGTCGCGCGCGCGGCCGGCGATTCGATCCGTGCGATGATGCTGATCCGCACCTATCGCGTGCGCGGGCACCTCGCCGCCAATCTCGATCCGCTCGGTCTCGCCAAGCACGAGATGCCCGAGGATCTGAAGACCGAATATCACGGCTTTCCCGACAGCGAGATCGATCGGCCGATCTATCTGGGCGGCGCGCTTGGCCTTGAGACCGCGACGGTGCGCGAACTGGTCGATGTGCTGCGCCGCAATTACTGCGGCAATGTCGGCCTGGAATATATGCACATCGCCGATGTCGAGGAGCGCCGCTTCCTCCAGGAGCGCATGGAGGGCAAGGACAAGGCGATCGAGTTCACGCCCGAGGGCAAGAAGGCGATCCTGTCCAAGGTGATCGAGGCCGAGCAGTGGGAGAAATTCCTCGGCAAGAAATATGTCGGCACCAAGCGCTTCGGCCTCGACGGCGGCGAAGCGATGATCCCGGCAATGGAATCGATCATCAAATATGGCGGCGCGATGGGCGTACGCGAGATCGTGTACGGCATGGCGCATCGCGGCCGGCTCAACATGCTCGCGAACGTGATGGCCAAGCCGTATCGCGTGATCTTCCACGAATTTTCGGGCGGATCGGCCAATCCCGACGATGTCGGCGGGTCGGGCGACGTGAAATATCACCTCGGCACCTCCACCGACCGCGAGTTTGACGGGGTGAGCGTCCACATGTCGCTGGTCGCCAATCCCAGCCATCTCGAGGCCGTCGATCCCGTGGTGCTCGGCAAGGTGCGCGCGCTCCAGACCTTCCGCGACGACCTGGAAGAGCATGAGCAGGTGCTGCCGGTGCTGATCCATGGCGACGCGGCGTTCGCGGGCCAGGGGATCGTGTGGGAGTGCCTCGGTTTTTCGGGCATCCGCGGGTACAATACCGGCGGCTGCATCCATTTCGTCATTAACAACCAGATTGGCTTCACCACCAGCCCGCAATTCGCGCGCTCGTCGCCCTATCCGTCGGACGTGGCGAAGGGGGTGCAGGCACCGATCTTCCACGTCAACGGCGACGACCCCGAAGCGGTCACCTTTGCCTGCAAGATGGCGATCGAGTTCCGCCAGCGGTTCAAGCGCGACATCGTCATCGACATGTGGTGCTACCGGCGCTTTGGCCATAACGAGGGCGACGAGCCGAGCTTTACCCAGCCGCTGATGTACGCCCGGATCAAGCAGCATCCGCCAGTCAGCGAAGTCTATGGCAGGCGCCTGGTCGAACAGGGCGTGATCGCGGCCGATTTCGCCGCCGCCAAGGTCGACCAGTTCACCGCGCTGCTCGAAGGCGAGTTCGAAAGCGCCAAGAGCTACAAGCCCAACAAGGTCGACTGGTTCGCCGGGCGCTGGTCGGGGCTGCACGTTCCCGCCGACCCCGAAACCGCGCGGCGCAGCGTGCCGACGGGCATCGACCGCAAGTTGCTCGATTCGCTCGGCCGCACGCTCACGCAGGTGCCCGAGGGGCTGGCAATCCACAAAACGCTGGGCCGCGTGCTGGATGCCAAGAAGGAGATGTTCGCCAGCGGCAGCGGCTTCGACTGGGCGACCGGCGAGGCGCTGGCGTTCGGATCGCTGCTGTCGGAGGGCTATGGCGTCCGCCTGTCGGGCCAGGATTCGGGGCGCGGCACCTTCAGCCACCGTCATGCCGTCTGGGTCGACCAGGGCGACGAGCACAAGTTCGTGCCGCTCAACGAAATCCCGCATGGCCGGTTCGAGGTGCTCGACAGCCCCTTGAGCGAATATGGCGTGCTCGGCTTCGAATATGGCTATGCGCTGGCCGACCCCAAGACGCTGGTGCTTTGGGAAGCGCAGTTCGGCGATTTCGCCAATGGCGCGCAGATCATGATCGACCAGTTCATCGCGGCCGGCGAAGCCAAGTGGCTGCGCGCCAACGGCCTCGTGATGCTGCTGCCGCACGGCTATGAAGGCCAGGGGCCCGAACATTCTTCGGCACGGCCCGAACGCTTTCTGCAGCTGTGTGCGCAGGACAATATGCAGGTCGCGAACTGCACGACGCCGGCGAATTATTTCCACCTGCTGCGCCGCCAGATGCACCGCAACTTCCGCAAGCCTTTGGTGGTGATGACACCGAAATCGCTGCTGCGGCACAAGATGGCGATGTCGCGGGTCGACGATTTCCTGGGCGAATCGCATTTCATGCGCATCCTGTCCGATCCCACCCCGCCTGCGGACACCGACGTCAAGCGGCTGGTGCTGTGCAGCGGCAAGGTCGCCTATGACCTGATCGAGGCGCGCGATGCCGCGGGCGACAAGAACACGGCGATCGTGCGGATCGAACAGCTCTATCCCTTCCCCGGCGAGCCGCTGACCGTGCGGCTGAAGCGGATGACGGGGCTCGAGGAAGTCGTCTGGGCGCAGGAAGAGCCGAAGAACAACGGCTACTGGTTCTTCGTCGAGCCGTTCATCGAGCAGGCGCTGGCCGATGCGGGCAGGGCACCGATGCGCCCGCGCTATGCCGGCCGGGGTCCCGCGGCGTCGCCCGCGACCGGATTGATGAAGCGGCACACCGCTGAACAGGGCGCACTGATCGCCGACGCGCTGGGACACAATGTGCGCGAGGAAATTCGCCGAACCCGCAAGGGATAAGTCCGATGTCGTCGCGCAGGCCGGGGCCGCTGGCAGCGGTGCGCGAAATGGATAGCGGCCCCGGCCTGCGCCGGGGCGACGAGATGAGAAGAAGGGCCTGAAGAGATGGCAACCGAAGTCAAAGTGCCCGTGCTGGGCGAATCGATCACCGAAGCGACGCTGGGCGAATGGCTGAAGCGGCCGGGCGAGGCGGTAAAGGCCGATGAACCGATCGCCAGCCTGGAGACCGACAAGGTGTCGGTCGAGGTGCCCGCCCCCGTCGCCGGCGTGATGGGCCAGCAGCTCGTCCAGCCCGGCGATACGGTTCAGGTCGGCGCGGTGATCGCGACGGTCGATGCCGGCGACGGCGCGGCGGCGACACCGGCTCCGGCAGCGGCGCCTGCGCCCGCCCCGGCAC
>NZ_LSKG01000066.1:0-5688 GCF_001557005.1 Sphingomonas sp. CCH15-F11
ATGCAAACCGCCATCCGGCTCGCCGATCATAAGGGCTTGCTCACCCGCATCTTCGCTTTCGTCCTGCTGGCCGTGGCCGCCTACATGCTGTTCCGCAGCCTGGGCGGGATCGGCGGCTAGACACCATTGGAGACCGATCATGATCTTTCGTCAGTTGTTCGAGCCGGAGTCCTCGACCTACACCTACCTCCTCGGTTGCCCGGAGACGCGCAAAGCCGTCCTGATCGATCCTGTCCTCGAAACGATCGAACGCGACCTTGCCGCGCTTCAGGAACTGGATCTCGAACTGGCTTATACGTTGGAGACGCATGTGCATGCGGACCACGTCACATCGGCCTGCTATCTGCGCAGCCTTACCGGCTCCAAGATCGCGTACCCCGCCATGGACGGCCTTCCCTGTGCTGACGTGGGGGTCGCCGAGGACCAGCCTTTGACTGTCGGCGCGCTCAAGCTTCAGCCGCTGTTTACTCCGGGGCACACCGACGCCCACCATACCTACCTGGTTGAGCAGCCCGATGGTCTTCGCGCCTTCACCGGCGACGCCCTGCTAATCGACGGCTGTGGCCGCACCGACTTCCAAAACGGTGACGCCGCCACCCTTTATCACTCCGTCACGCAGAAGATTTTCACGCTGCCGGGCGATGGTCTGATCTACCCGGCTCACGACTACAATCATCGCCACATCACGACAGTGGCGCAGGAGCGTGAACGGAACCCGCGCCTTGCGGGCAAGACCGTTCAGGAATTCGTCGCGATCATGGCCGCTCTCGATCTTCCCTACCCAAAGAAGATCGACGTTGCCGTTCCGGCAAACAAGCTTTGCGGTGATTGCCCGACAGATTTGCCGGAAATGCTGCGCCAGATAGGCGGCAAGTCCGAGCAGGGCTGAGCCATCCGATACAGGTTCATTTACAGGAGAAAGTCGATGCCAACACGCACCTCGAAACAACTGGTTTCCGAAGCGAATGCGATTGTCGAAACTATCGCGCCTGACGATGCAGCCAAACTTGTCGGCAATCCCAAGGTCCAGTTCGTTGACATCCGCGAGCCAGGGGAAGTCGCAAAATCGGGGCTGGTGGCTGGTGCGGTGCATGTCCCGCGTGGCCTTCTGGAATTCCAGGTCGATCCTGAAAGCCCCACCCACAATGCCAAACTCGCCAGTGGATCGCGGTTGGTGCTCTATTGTGGGTCCGGCGCCCGCTCGGCGCTGGCCGCAAAATCACTCAAGGAGATGGGCGTGGAGAATGTCGCCCACGTCCCCGGCGGGTTTGCGGCGCTCAAGGATGCCGGCGCTTCAATCGCACCGGAATAACCCATGGCGCGCTCGAGCGCCGCTTCTCGCAGGCAGGATACAATCCTTGGATAGCCATATCGCATTCGCCAGCCTCGGATTGAGCCCGATAGCCATCTCCATAGGCCCGCTCGACATCCGCTGGTACTCGCTGGCCTATATCGCCGGCATCATTGCCGGGTGGTGGTATCTGCTGCGGCTGCTGGCCCAACCAGCGGCCCCGATGAACCGCGCACAAGCCGACGATCTCGTGTTCTACGCGACGTTGGGCGTTATCCTCGGTGGCCGTCTCGGCTATGTGATCTTTTACGGTCCTGAGATGATCTTCGACCCCCTGCAAATCCTCAAGCTGTGGGACGGCGGCATGTCGTTCCACGGGGGTGCAGCTGGCGTCTCGCTCGCGCTGATCCTGTTCGCGCGACGACACGGCCTCGAATGGCTGCGGGTCCATGATTATGTCGCCTGCACCGTGCCGATCGGCCTGTTCTTCGGCCGCCTCGCTAATTTCGTGAATGGTGAGCTTTGGGGAAAGCCCACCGATGTGCCTTGGGCGATTGTGTTCCCCGGAAGTCGCGATGGCCTCGCGCGTCACCCGAGCCAGCTCTACGAAGCCGGGCTGGAAGGACTGGTCTTGTTTGCCGTGCTCGCGTGCCTTTTCTGGTTTACCAACGCCCGACGTCGCCCTGGCATGCTCGTCGGCGTGTTCCTTCTTGGCTATGGGCTCGCTCGCTTCATTGTCGAATTCTTCCGGGAGCCGGATGCCCAGCTTGTCGGCTTCACAGCCAGAACAGGGCTTCATATGGGTCAGTGGCTCACCGTGCCGATGATTGCCGCAGGTATCTATTTGATAGTCGCAGCTTGGCGCGCCGGCTCGCGCAACCAGCAGGGCAAATCAGTAAAAAGTGAGCCAGCAATCATGCCAAAATCGAGTTGCAGTGAATAGGAACTAGCGGTCGCTATCCTGCTGCTCCTCAAGGCTAGCACCAACTTTGATTGTGCATCGCACCGTCTCGCGCGTTCGGGCTGCGGCCTTGCTGCACCCTTCGATCGTTTCGCGATTGGCCAACACCATCCTGTCGGCCGCTATGATCGCGCGGAACGCGGTGGGCGAGGCGGCCTGCATCATCCGCTGCCCGCCTTCCCACATTGACAGGTCGAGCGCTCGCGCCGCCATCTTTTCCGGCCATTGCCAGCTCGCCGGCACGGCACGCGCGACGACGCCGGCGAACGCCGCCCAAAGCACCATGCCGAGCACCACTCCGCCGATCGCCGTCCACATCAACCAGCGGTTCTGCTCGTAGCCCCGCCGCGCCGATGCGGTGACGCCCTGAAGCGCCCGAGTTGCATCCTTCAGCTCTGCGGCTGCGGTCGCGATCGTCCGCCGGTCCTCGGCGCGGGCGTCACCGCCTGCCGCTACGATCCGGTCAACAACGTGACGCGGCGTTGCTCCGTCCCTGGCTGCCGTCACCAGCGCGTCGGCGCGCTGCAAGGTGGCGTCGATCTTCTGCACCATGCCCGCCAGCGTCTCGCTATAGTCGGGCTGCTCGGGAAGTTCGGCGCGCTCGACCGCCATGCGCTCGACGGCGCGGCGTAGCAGCGCCAGCTCACCCTCCACCCGCGCGAAGGCCTCCTGGGCTGTCTCGGGTTCGTGCTCGTCCTTGCTCAATCCTGCTTCCTTTTCATACCCGAAAGCACGAATGCCTACCGGCTCAATCCCCGGTCGCGCTCGCGGTCCGGCCCCAGCGATTTCGCCAGCGCATCCCCGATTGCGCGGTCATTCTCCAGTTTCAGCTCCAACTCGGGCGCGCGGCGACGCAGCGCGGATTCAAGTTGCGGATCGCGGCCGATCGCACCGGCGACCTTCGCCATGTTGCCGCGCATCCGCTCCGCGCCGGGGCGGTCGCCCGCCCGCTCAAGGGCAGCACGATCGCGCTGCATCGCCTTCCAGGCTTCCACGAAGCGACCCGCGCGCGCCTCCGGGTCGAGCCGCACGCGCTGCTCCTCGGCCATCGCGCGCACGGCCCCTCCGGTGTTGCCGCCAGCGGCCTGCTCGATGAGACTGGGATCGCGCCTGAGCGCGGAAGCGAGATCACGCGCGGCATGGGGCCGGTTCGCGTCCAGCGCCTCGCCAGCCTTGCGCAATGCGCTCTCCTGATGCGGCAGCACCGGCAAGTCCTTGGCGCGCATCCGGCCTATATCGGCCGCGGCGCGCGCATAGCGTTCGATCGCCCCGGCCTGGTCGGGCTTGCCCCCGATCGCCGGCTCGGCCTGCGCCTTTACATCCGAAATGGATGTTTCTCGCACCGCTTTGGGCCGGAAGCCGTCGAACATGCCCTTGGCCTTGTCGCGCACCTTGGCGGCGATCTCCCGTGCGAGTTCCGGGAACCGGATCTCGCGCCGCTCGGCGAAGGCGCGTGCCCGGTCCTGGTCGGACGGCGCGGCATAGTCGCCGGCCATATCCTTGGCGCGGTCACGCGACAGGACGCGGGCGAGCTGGCGCTGATCGGTGAAGTCGTCGCGGCCATAGTGGAACGCCACCCCGTCGCGATGCCGGGACAGGGCGACATAGGTACCGTGCCGGTCCATCCCCGGCGTCGCCAGCACATGCGCGCGATCGACGGTCACGCCCTGCGATTTGTGGATGGTGGCGGCATAGCCGTGATCGACATGCGCATAGTCCTTGAGGTCGAACGCGACGCGGTTGCCGTCATCGAGCCGTACCGCCATGCGGCGCTCGCTGACCTGCTCCAGCGTGCCCAGCGTGCCGTTCTTCACGCCCATGCTGCGCTCATTGCGCAGGAACATGATCCGGTCGCCGGCCGCGAAGTCGCGCCGGCCACGCTCCACGGTTACGCCCACGTCCGCGCCCAGCTCGCCGGTCGCTCGCATCCGCCCGCGCGCCTCCTCGTTGAGCGCGCGCACCTCGGCGTTGGTGTGGGTGAGAATGATCCGGGTCTTGTCCGGCTCGGCCTGGCGCTGGCGATCCCAACCACCCACCAGCTCGCCCCGCGCCCCCTCGCGCGTGTCGGCCGCCTGCACCATGCCCCGGCTCTCATAGGCGTGCAGCGCCGCGCCTGTGCGGCCTGTGGCGAGCGAACGCGTCGCCTCCTTCTGCCAGTCGTCACGCTGCCGGCGAACCTCGGTGATCTCGGCCGCGCCATGCCGCTCGGCCATCGACCGGAACGCCGCGCCGGCTTCGATCGCCTGCAACTGCTCGGGATCGCCCACCAGCACCACCTTGGCGCCGGCATCACGGACATGAGACAGCACCCGCTCCATCTGGCGGGTGCCGATCATGCCCGCCTCGTCCACCACCAGCACGTCCTTGGGGCCAAGCTGGTCGCGCCCCTGCCCCCATGCGTGTTCAAGACTGGCGATGGTCCGGGACTGGATGCCCGATCCGCCCTCCAGATTTTCGGCCGCGATGCCGGACAGCGCCGCGCCGCGAACGGTGTAGCCTGCGTGCTCCCATCCATCGCGCGCGATGCCCAACATGGCGGATTTGCCGGTGCCGGCATATCCGACCACATTGGCGATGCCGCTCGACGCGGTTATATGCTCCAGCGCGGCTTGCTGCTCGTCCCCGAGCACGAGCCCTTCACTCCCGGCAACGGCGCTCGCTCGGTCGAGAACCGCTGCCGGGAGACCATGATCCCTCCGCGCCGCCAGCTCGTCTCCAGCACGCTCAAGCCGCGCTTCGGTCGCGATCATATCGCGGGACGTGAACCGCTCCTGGTCACGCCCGTCCTTGCCCAGCGCCACCAGCTCGGGACTGGCGCGCACCGCCGCCATCACCTGGTCGAACTGCTCCTTGCCGTCCGAATGCCTGAACGCGAACGTCGCAAGGTCGCGGGTAGTGAACGTGGCCTGCTGCCGGGTGATGGCGTCCAGCGCGACATTGGGATTGGCGATAATCCGATCGCCGTTCTCACGCGCGATGCGCGTGTGATCCTCGATCCGCTCCGCCTCAAGCCCCTGCTCCGGTCGCCGCGATGCTGCCGGGCCGATCTTGTGCTGCGGCTCCAGCTCGATGCCCTGCTCCTCATAGGAGCGATGATCGATCCGACCCTCAAGCCCCAACTCGGCCATGCGCTCGTTGACATGCGCGCTCCACGCCTCACGCCAGTCTTTCAACAGCTCGGTGCTGTTCCAGTCGCGATTCTTCTTCCCGAACCCCTCCGGCCCCACATCGCGCATCGCCAGCATGACATGCGCGTGCGGCTTCGGCGTGCCGTCCTTCGCCTTGTCCCAATGCACGTTCAGGTCCGCGACCATCCCGCGATCGACAAACTGCTGCTTCACGAAATCGCGCGCGAGCGCGACGCCCTGCTTCTCGTTCATTTCGCGCGGAATCGAGAACTCCACCTCGCGGGCAAGCTGCGCGTCCTTGCGCTTCT
>NZ_LSKG01000067.1:0-8573 GCF_001557005.1 Sphingomonas sp. CCH15-F11
TTACACGCGCAAGGTCATGCTTGGCGCCCCGCCAAGCGCCGTGCCCCGGGGCGCCAAGCATGACCTTGCGCGTGTAATGGGCGGTGTCGGGGTTCAGGAATATGCGTTGAATTGCGACCAGACGGTTTCCCTCGCGCACCGCTACCAGGAGAGCGGGTTCGAAGATCGTCTTCGGCTTGGGCAGGTAAGGGCAACGCGGATGGAAGCGAAGATCGCGTGGTGGTGGGAGGAGGTTCCGGCACTGGAGGTAGCGCTCGGCAAGGGTGCCCGGAACGTCGACCGCCTCATTCCAGATTCTTTCGACGTTCATCGGCCGCGGCGAGTCCGCCAAGGCGGGTGGCGGATAATGGCGACCCGGGCGAACAAGGCGCAGTTCACGCAGGACGTCTTCGCGCGAGCATCCTGCGAAACAGGTGACGAGAATGCAGCGATCCCCTTGCCGAATCGACAAGCTTGGATCGCGATCGCTGTGTGCGGGACAGCGGCACATCGCGACATTGCCGCTCCACGTGCCGCCCAGGGCCCCGACAATGTCGACTATCTCCTGCGATGGCCGTCTGGCTGTAAGCGGCATAATTCTACCTCCTGCTTACACGCTCGGCCCCTCCTTTCCTCTTTTCGGTCGGTCTGAGACTTGGAGACAGATTCAGCCTGCGCTCGCCTCAACGCGAACGGCTCGGAGATCATCGGTTAGTCGTCGCTTCGATTCGCGCGGCGTTCAGCATAGGCGACGACGAACTTCTCCCAGATCCGCAGCCACTCTGAATCGGTGCGCGGCCGGCTAAAATCGGGGCATCCCTTGCGGAATGCAGCCGCCATGTCATCCACTGACCACGGATGGCCCTTGGTCAGCGCGATCTGGCGGAAGACGGCCTCACGCGTGCCGTATGAGAGAGACCCGGCGGGGAACGGAAGAGTCGGCGCATCGTCCTTCGCGGGCGCGGACTTCGCTGCATGGGCCGGTTTGACCGATGATCTCGGTGCCGTTTTCGGAGCCTCGCCCCCGACGAGTCGAAGGTGCGGCCCCACGAGCTTGCGCTCCAGCGGTGCCGGTGACGGATGAAGAATGACCTTCCGCCCGGAGAGATCGACATTTGCGTTGGGATAGACCGCCGACACGATCTGCATGGTTTCGCGGACGGTCTGTCGGAAGCGCTTGCTGTCGGCCTCGTTGCCAAGGTGCTTGGCGAGCTGGTCCCATGAGATAACCTGGCCCTTGTCGGATCCAATCCGCGGGAGCCGGTAGGCAAGGTAAGTGTAGAGATCGAGCGCCGTTGGCGTACCCTTGAGCTCGCGGATGGCGATCTCATTGAGTGGCACGGCATGGTCGATGAGGTGCGAGTAGAACGCCTCGGACATACGGATTTCGCGCGCGAATGAGCCGTTCTTGTCGAGCGAACCGGCATATTCGTTGGAAATCTTGACGTCCCGGACAGCGAAGGCGTTGTCTTCCGTGTCGGTGCCGTCCCAGCGGATCTGCCACTCGCACGCCAGCAGCCGATCCACCTGCTCTCGCATCAGGTTGGCCGTCCCGCGTGGTCCATAAGACACGGTCTGGTAGCCAAGGCGGCGCATCCACTCGGTGAAATTGCGGCCAAGATAAACGTCCCGCGATTGCTTCATGACCGCCTGAGAGAGGAGGTAGATCAGGGCAACGCGTGGATAGGCGCCATAAGGCACACCAAGGCTTCGCATGACGGACTTGCCGTCGACATTCTGAAGCACTGGCCTGGGATTGATGGCCAGCGCATATTTGCCGTCCTCACGGACGATGGGCTGAGTGTCGTCCTTGGGCCGCTTGGTTGGCAGCGACATCGCACAAAGCGCGGAGTGGAGGAAGGCAGGAACCGGTTCTTCGTCCTGGACGCGCAGGAATGCGTCCAAGGTGAGCTGGGTGCCGGCGGTGGTGGCGAGCTTGCGGACGCTCTCCTCGCCGCCGTTGAGCATGGCTAGTGCGTACTGATGCCCCAGCGGCCTATGCTGATCCCCATTCATGGTCTGCCCTTCCCCCCGAATCTACCGGGGGCTGTGATGGGCATGTCTCAACAGGTTTGAGGCGTGAAATCAACCCCGTTGGCAGTTTGGGAGGGGAAAAGGCCGCGAGAGTTGCAGAAACACCGATGATGTCGGTGCCGTTCTGCGCCCTCCCCCTGCCCTCCTTCACCCAAAATCGAAAAATCAAAACGATTCGCGAATCGGTTTTTTATAGGGTGATTCTAGTAATAGGTATGGGCTCTGAGATCATCGGTCGACTCGCACCGAGATCATCGCTGATACGCACCGAGATCATCGCAAAGTACCGAGATCATCGGTGGTTATCCACAGGTATCCGTTTGTCGCCACAATCCCAGCGCCAGACTTTGCAGCAACACGCAAAGGCACGGAGATCATCGGTCGCAGCCGCCGCCGATTGGCCAGAAAGCGCGCACATGCGCAAGGGGCTCGGAGATCATCGGTCAACTTGTAAGTCTGGTGGCCATTTTCTTGCTCGAAACCGCCAACGTGGCTATCATGGCGCATCAAACCCACAGAAGCGGACTGAGATGGCTACCGACCCCTCCCTAGCACAGCCGGACGACCTCATCGAAGGTGGTCTGGACGTGCTCCACAGAAAGTCGTTGACGATCCTCAAGCGCATTCGTGACAGCGCGGTTGATCCCGAAACCGGTCAGAAGAAGGGTCCGACCTTCCCGATTTCGAAAGCTGCTGCACTGGTCGGGCGGACGGCATCTGCTGTCCGGGAAGCGGAGCGCGACGGCCGCCTCCCCGCTCGAGGGCGGACGGGCTCCGGGCATAGGCTGCAGTATACGCTCGAAGAGCTTGATCATATGCGCGAGGTGTTTGGAACGCGTCCCTGGCGCGAGCCAACCGATACCCCGGCGATCATCTCGGTCTGCAACTTCAAGGGGGGCGTCGGCAAGTCGACGATCGCGCTGCATCTCGCCCAGCATTTTGCCATCAAGGGCTACCGGGTCCTGTTCATCGACTGCGACAGCCAGGCGTCTTCAACCATGATGTTCGGCTATCGCCCCGACGTGGACCTCGACGAGGAAGACACGCTTTACGGGCATTTTCACAATCCGGAGCTGCTTGGCGTTCGCAAGATTATCCGCAAGACGCACTTTCACAACCTCCACCTGATCCCGTCGAACCTGCGACTTTATAATCTCGAGTATGAGATCGCCGGGCACATGGCGCGAAATCAGAACATGGAGATCATCGACCTGATCGCGCAGGCCATTGATGAGGTGGTCGATGACTATGACGTCGTGATCATGGACCCGCCGCCGGCATTGGGCATGGTGTCGATGGCTGTGCTCCAGGCCGCTAACTGCATGGTCATTCCGGTGCCGCCGAGCCTTGTCGACTTCGCCTCGACGGTATCTTTCATCGACATGACGCGAACGACGATGAAGCAGCTCGAGCAACTCGCGGGGCGGGGAAGGCCGGCCTACAACTTCATCCGGCTGGTCGGCAGCCGCGTGGACGAGAGCAAGTCGATGCACCGGGAGATACTGTCGATGATGCGGCAGGTCTTCGGTGGCTCAATGACGCAGTCGGTGATGGTCACCAGCGCCGAAATCGACAATGCCAGCTCCAGGATGAAAACCGTTTTCGAACTCGACAAGCCCGTCACGTCGCACGAGGTCTACAACCGCTGCATGAAGCATCTCAGCGACGTTTGCCAGGATATTGAGCAGGACGTTCTGCGCACCTGGGCGAGCAGGGCAGGGGGCCGAATTTAGGGAGAGTTGCCACGTGGCAACTCCGATATTTCTCACGTCGGCGAGCACGGGCAATCGGGGAGTGAGACGAAGCCGGATCACCGAGTTGCCACGTGACAACAAAGTGGAAGAACCCAATAGAAGCAATATGTTAGGTAGGAATACCATGTCAGATCGCACACGGCAGGAACGTCAGTGCAAGCGCCTGGGGGCGGCGCAGTTGCCACGTGGCAACTCTGGCCTGTTGGCACCCGTCGGCGAGGGCAAGAGAGAAGGAGAAACGGGCCGATGAGCAAGGGCAACAAGGGCTTCGGCTCGATGTTCACAGAGGGGCTCGACGACGAGGAGAACCTCGATAAGGCGACCCCTGCGGACGGCATCATGGCAAGTCGCAGCCAGACGCTCGCGCGCATCGCGACGGGGAAAACGGTCGCCGACCGGACGGAGTGGGTCGATCCGGAGCGGTGCCGCCCATGGCGGATGCACAATCGCGATCTGGATCATTTGAACGAAGATAGCTGCCGCGATCTCATCGACTCCTTCCTCTCCGCCAAGAAGCAACGGATCCCCGCTATCGTTCGGCGTCTGAAAGATGACCCGAACTTCGACTTCGAGATCATCGCCGGCGTCCGCCGTTGGTGGACGGTGAAATGGCTGCGAGCGCATCACCACCCGGAGTTCGAGTATCTGGTGACGATCCAGAGTGTCACGGACGAGGAGGCGTTCCGGGTTTCAGATGTCGAGAACCGCTCGCGTAAGGACATCTCGGATTGGGAGCGGGCCAAGGAATATACGGTGGCGCTCGCGGAGTTCTACGAGGGCTCGCAGTCGCAGATGGCCGAGCATTTAAACCTTTCCAAGTCGTGGCTGAGCCGGCTTCTCGACGTTGCGCGCTTGCCCGAACCAGTTGTCGCGGCGTTCTCCGATACGCACGACATCACGGTACGCGTCGCGCGTGACATCAAGCCGCTTACCGGAGATCCGAAGGCGCTGGCGAAGATGCGCGAAGAGGCTGAACGCATCGAGGAAGAGCGCAGCCAGAAAGGCTTGAAGCTGAGCGGGCCGGAAGTCGCGAAGCGGCTCGTGAAGGCGACTGTCGCGCCAGCCGTGAAGGCTGCCGCCGAGAAGGAGATCACCGGCAAGGGGGGCAAGGTCATCCTGCGCTACACGAAAGCGCGGGGAGGGGGGCTGACGATCAAGGTGCCGCCGAAGGCTGAGGCGTCGCCCGCCGAGCTTTTGAAGGCGATCGAGGGGCTGCTGTCGTAGGGTGATGGAGCGCGGCGTCTGGCGAGGTCGCCGCCTTATATGGCGTCCCGCTTATATTTGTCGGCGATGCTCTGCGTCACGGAGTGGCGGCTTCGCAGGCCGAAGTTCGCGCGGATGAAGTCGCCGGCTTGACGCGTCCTCGCGCCTACGAACGCCTGGGCATGTCCCACGGTCGACCGGTTCTGCCGCGTGATCAGTTCTCGCTCGGGTAGGCTCACGATCCGATTTGCCAGCGTAGTGGACCCGGCAGCAACGAAGAGGGTCTCCGGTCCGATCGGAAGAGTGACATAGGATGAGGCACTACCAAGCCAGGCGAAGCTGACCGGCACGTCGAGCGGCCAATCGGAGACGAACAATTCCCGGCGATTGTTCGTCTTGATTATGCGCCAGTCCATGTTGATGAACGCTCGTCCGCGATCCGCGTCGTCGATGACCAAGCGCAGGACTTCCATCTGAAGCGCGCTCACGGCCTCGGGCGGCAGCGCCCCATCTTCGCCGCGCAGCACGGACTTCGCGGCCTCTGCGCTTGCGAGAGCGCCGACGGCGTCCTTCATGCCGCGCATATCCAGCGGTGTCCGGAACCACAGCGACATGACGAACCGGCCCCAATCCGAGCATTGCGCGTCGCTGAGCGAGTTGACCTTGCCGTCGAGGAGCAGCGCGTGAACCTTGGCCGCAGCGTCATCGATCACCTGCATGAACAGGGTTTCCATCTGCTGGGCATGCTCGGGCGGGAACCCGATCGTCTTGTACAGGTCCCGCTCGAAGCAGACGCTCTTGGGTGATGCAGGACTGCTCTCGATCTCCCCGATCCGATTGCGCCGATAGCGCAGCAGGGTGTCGCCATCCTTCCACTGGTCGAGGAGGAACTGCGGGATGAAGTGATGCCGGGACGGAGGGTTCTGTGGCTTGGATTGCACGGTGTCTGTGGTTCAAGAGGGATGAGCAAGTGAGGCGAGTAGCTTGCGCGCGCCTTGCGGGGTGACCTTCAACAGGCGCGCGACAGCGGCCGGCTGAAGGCCCGGATAGGCAAGCTGCAGGCGGGCAAGGAGAGGGGCCTTGCTCCGCTTCGTGACGGCCAGATCGGTCTGGATGCGCGACGCCGCACGCTCGATCGCGTCGAGGTCGCGCAAGCCAGCATGCGCCGTCCGACCGATCGCCTGGGCCAAGGTCTCTGCCAGATCGGCGGGGGAGGGGGGCAGAAACTTGGACATCAGGATGAACGAGGGGATCACGCGGGTCGTGAAGCCAGCGCGGCACAGCATCCGCGGTACGGCGGCGGCGATCAGCCAGTTTCGATCGCGTCCACGGGGAGGCAGCTCGAGAGCGCGACCATCGACGCTGACGACATCCCAGCTGCCTGGTGCCGCTGGTTCGGTCAGCGCGAACAGCTGGAAAATGCGGTTGGCGACAGAGAGGAGGTCACCGGAAGGGAAGGGGGCGTCCGCCACGGTTCGCAGCTGTCGCCACATCGGCCCGAAGTGCGCCAAGTCTTCGGCCGCATAAACCTTCGCCTCGGTGCGGTCATCGAGTACCGTACGGAGCACGTTGAGCGTGGCGCGGCCGAGCGAATCCTTGAGATCCTCGTCGCGGCTGAGCGCAAGGTGGAAGACGGCGGCAACCGAGATCGGATCGTTGAGGCCTTCGGAAGCGCGGGGAGGGGGTGTGCGGCCGGCGATCCAGTCCTGCAGGTCGCGCACCGCGATCGGCACGCCGGCGAGGCCGGCCAGGACGGTGGCGCCTTCCAGGCGCGAGCGCGCGAGAAAGATGTCGGCGCATGGACTACCGTGCAATCGGCCATCGAGGCGCCCGAGCAGGAGCAGGCTGTCGTCGGCGCGCAGGTTGTCTGTCCGCGTCATAGGATGGCGACAATGCCATGGCGGGAAACCAAAGTCAGCAGTTCGTTTCTACATCCGTGACCTCCCGAAAGTGGACATTCGATAATTGCAGTTATCACATAAGCGGATTTGACCGTTCTTTATAAGGTGGGCTACAGCGGTGGGTATGGAGGCCAGCGCACCAGACAAGCAGGAAAGCCCTGAAATCGGCGATTTCGACACCGCTGCTGCGGTGACGGCCACCCTAACGCCGGCGGCCATGCCTGAGCTTGCCTGGACGGCGACCCAAATGCGCACCGAGACCCGCATCGTCATCAACGCAGAACTGATCGCCGCTTACCAGGCCGCCAGCTCGCCGCATTCGATCCGCGCGCTGAAATCCGATCTCGAGGCGTTCGACCTTTGGTGTCGGCGCATGAAGCGGGTTGCGTTGCCGGCCACGCCCGAGATCGTCGCCGACTATCTCGACGCGCGGGCAGGGCAGGGGGCCAAGCCCGCCTCGCTTGGCCGCTACAAGGCGTCGATCGCCAAGATCCATCAGCTGCTTGATCTCAAGGATCCCACCCAGGCTGATCTCGTGAAGCTGCGGCTACGCGCGATCCGGCGCGAGAAGGGCACCGCGCAGGCTCAGGCGCGTCCCTTGCGCTTCAAGGGGCCAGTGCGAGACGTGGAGCGCGACAGTCCTCGCGGACTGAATGTGCGAGCTTTGCTGGAGGCGTGCGCGGGCGATCTGCCAGGCCTGCGGGACCGAGCCCTGTTGTCGGTGGCCTATGACACGGGGCTCCGTGCATCGGAGCTCGTCGCAATCAGCATCAATGACATTCTCGAGGCGCTTGATCCCGAAGCGCGCCTCCTCGCCATCGCGCGAAGCAAAGGCGATCAGGAGGGCGAGGGAGCCACAGCCTATTTGTCGCCCCGCTCTGTGCGGGCTGTCGCGGCGTGGAGAGAGGCCGCTGGGATCGACGCGGGCCCGTTGTTCCGGCGGGTGCAGGTACGGCGCTACAAAGCGCGGGCGGCTGTGAAGGGTCGTTCGATCGACAGCATCTCGGGCCGTGAGACTTGGGATCTGCGCAAGACGCTGTCCAAGCCCGCTGTGAAGGCGCGGGTCGAGTATGACATCGGCGCCGCGGCGCTCCATCCGGGATCGATCGGCCCGATCTGGCGGGCAATCATTCAGCGTGCGTTCGATCGCGGCGCGCTGCCCGATTTGACGGCGGACGATCTGGCGCGGTTGCTGAAGGGGATCAGTGCGCACTCGACGCGGATCGGGCTCAATCAGGACCTGTTCGCCAGCGGGGAGGATTTGGCCGGCATCATGGACGCGCTGCGGTGGAAGTCGCCGCGGATGCCGCTCGCTTATAATCGCAATCTCGCGGCAGAGCAGGGGGCGGCGGGGCGCCTTATGGCGAAGATTGGCTAGTCATGACGGCCTAAATAGGTCTTTGGATGATGCCGTGCGACCACACGACGGCGGCAGGTAGATCGAGGGATTTGCGCAGCGGCAAGAACCGGAGAAGGGAGGCTGAGCCCCCGGGGTCTTGAGCTACAACGTTAAGCCTAAGAAACGGGCAGGGGCCTGGTAGCGCGTAGTGTATGAGCGAAGCCACCATCGCTCAAACTCATCAGCACAGTCCAATTTCGAAGAGGAAACAAGAAAGTGGTTCCGGAAACGGTATGGATCTTATCCTGTGTAAACGCTCGCGCTAAATGGCGGCGTTCTGATCGCGCTATTTGTCAGTTGCCG